>NZ_JBITIE010000005.1:295588-400298 GCF_044458665.1 Streptomyces sp. NPDC050422 | reverse complement strand
CGAGCAATGGGGTCTCCCCTGCTCGAGCGAAGCCGAGAGCTCGGGGAAGTGCCAGACGCCGCCCGGCAGGCGGGACTTTCGAAACACGCCCTAGCCCCTCCCGGCAGGCTTGCCCCGTCGCGGCACCGGAAAGCGCGGTCAGTCGCGGCACCGGAAAGCGCGGTCAGGGGTACGCCGGGCGGGTCCTCACGGGCCCGCCCGGCGGTCGTTCCGCTCAGCTCTGCTCGGCCTGGAGGCTCATCGGGCCGTAGATCTTCGTCGTGTCGTCGAACAGCGTCACCTGGTCCGCCCCGCCGTCGAGGAGTTCCTTCCAGTACTCACCGATCCAGGACTCCGCGTCGCCCTGCGTCGTGAATTCCTCCGGCTGCAGGGCCGGCTCCGTCTCCGTACCGTCGGACTTCTCGAACCGCCACGTCCACGCCATGTCCGCCTCCTGGGTCACTTGTTACGGTCCGCAGCCTAGTGGCTCCGGACCGGGGCGGGAGGGGCCCGGGCACCCCCGTTCACCCCCACGTCGCGCACCCGGTGCGGGGACGCGGGAGGATCGGAGCGTGGAACTGACTCTGCTCGGCACCGGAGCCCCCGACGGGCTGCCGCGGCCCGACTGCCCCTGCGCCTCCTGCGCCACCGCCCGCGGGGCGCGGGCGCGGGCCGCGACCGCTCTGCTGGTCGACGACGCGCTGCTGCTCGACCTCACCCCCGGGGCTGTGTTCGCCGCCGCCCGCGCGGGGCACTCGCTCACCGGCGTACGGCAGGTGCTGCTCACCCATCCGCACGACGGTCCCGCCGTCGAACTGCCCGCCGGGCTGCCCCCGGCAGGCCGGGTACCGGACGGGCGGGAGCTGACGCTGATCAGCGGACACCGGGTCCGGGCCGTGCCGATGGACGCGCCCGGTACCGGGTACGAGGTCACGTCGCCGGACGGCGAGCGGCTGCTCTACCTGCCGCCGGGTGCCGCACCGGCCGGTCTCGCCGACCGGATGGCGGAGCCGTACGACATGGTCGTGGGTGACGTCGTCGGGCGGCCCGACGCGGTGGCCCGGCTGCGGGCTGTCGAGGCGATCGGGCCGGCCACCGAGGTGATCGCCGTCCATCTGGACCACGACGCGCCGCCCGGCCCCGAACTCGACCGCCGGCTCGCCGCGGCCGGGGCCCGGGCCGTGCCGGACGGCACGACGCTGACGGTCGGCGCGTACCACCCGGCCCCGGAGGTCCCGCGGCGCACGCTGGTCACCGGCGGTGCGCGGTCCGGGAAGTCGGTCGAGGCCGAGCGCCGGCTGGAGACGTACCCCGAGGTCGTGTACGTGGCGACCGGCGGCGGCCGGGAGGGTGACACGGAGTGGGCGGCCCGGATCGGGCTGCACCGGGAGCGCAGACCCGCGGCCTGGCGCACCGAGGAGACCTGCGAGCTGGTGGAGCTGCTGGCCTCGGACGGGCCGCCGCTGCTGATCGACTGCCTCTCGCTCTGGCTGACCGACGCGATGGACCGGGTGGACGCCTGGGACGACGCCGCCTGGGACGGCGGCGGCGAGAGGGCGCTGCGGGAGCGGACCGCCGCCCTCGTCGCCGCGGTCCGCGGGACGCGTCGCACCGTGGTCGCGGTGACCAACGAGACCGGTTCCGGCGTGGTGCCCGCGACCGCCGCCGGGCGGCGCTTCCGGGACGAGCTGGGCCGGCTGAACGCCGCGGTCGCCGACGAGTGCGAGCAGGTGCTGCTGGTAGTGGCCGGGCAGGCGCTGACGCTGCGCGGCTGACGGGGCCCGTGCACGGGCACGACGAAACGGAACAGGAGGAGCGGACATGGCGCGTGTGCGGCCGATGCTGGACGGGGTGCCGGAGACCCTGTTGTGGACGTTGTACAACCGGGCGTACGAGGCAGGCCGGCGCTATCCCGTGCTGGATGATCCGATGGCGCTCCGGCTGCTGGCGGATCTGGACTATCCGTTCGAGGAGCGGTTCGGGCTCCCCAACCCGTTCCACTCGCAGGCGCAGGGCCTGCGGTCGCGCTGCTTCGACCTGGCTGTGCGGGAGTATCTCGCGGACCGCCCGGAGGCCACGGTGGTGGCGCTCGGCGACGGTCTGGAGACCGGCTTCTGGCGGGTCGACAACGGGCGGCTGAACTGGCTGAGCGTGGAGCTGCCCGAGGTCGCCACGCTGCGCCGGTCCCTGCTGCCGCCCTCGGACCGGCTGCGGACGCTGTCCGGGTCGGCGACGGGTCTGTCCTGGCTGGACGAGATCGAGGACCCGGAGGGCCGGGGCGTGGTCGTCACGGCGCAGGGGCTGTTCATGTATCTGCGGCCCGCCGAGGTGCGCGCGGTCCTGGCGGCCTGCGCCGAACGGCTGCCGGGCGGGATCCTCGTCCTGGACTCGATGGCGCGGTGGCTCGCGAAGGGCACGGTGGCGGGTACCTCGAAGGTCGGTGACATGACGATCCCGCCGATGCGCTGGGCGATGGACCCGGGCGAGCGCGGGAGGCTGCGCAGCGCCCATCCGGGGATCACGGAGGTGCGTGCGCTGCACCTGCCGCGCGGGCGGGGTGCGATGGGTGAGCTGATCCGGATCCAGAACCTGCTCCCCGGGCTGCGGACCCTCACGCCCGCGATCACCCGACTGAGGTTCGGGGACCGGACGGCGCACTGAGGGGAGCCGGAAATCGCGGCGGGTACTGTTCGGCGGGGAGCCCGGCTCCCGGCCCACACCCCGTATCGACCCGCGAGGCAGACCCCCGTGAATCTGGACGACTTCTCCGACCTGATCGAACGCCCCGACGGGGGTGTACGGCGAGATGCCGAGGAACGCCGGGAGCGGTTCATCGTGCCGCCGGGCGCCCTCGGCCGCCTCGACGAGCTGGGCGAATGGCTCTCGGCCGCCCAGCAGGCCGTGCCGGTCAGGCCGATCGAGCAGGCCCGCGTGGTGCTGTTCGCCGGTGATCACGGGGTGGCGGAGCTGGACGTCTCCGGTCGCGCCGCCGGCAGCGCGCACGAGCTGGTGCGCGCCACGCTGGACGGTTCGACGCCGCTCGCCGTGCTGGCCCGCCGGTTCTCCGTACCGGTTCGGATCGTCGACGCCGGTCTGGACTGCGAGCCGGAGCTGCTGCCGGAAGCGATCGTGCGGACCCGAGTGCGGCGCGGCAGCGGCCGGATCGACGTCGAGGACGCCATGACGGTCGAGGAGGCCGAGCAGGCGGTGCGCCTCGGCATGGCGATCGCCGACGAGGAGGCCGACTCGGGCACCGATCTGGTGGTGCTCGGTGATCTGAGCGTCGGCGGTACGACGGCTGCGGCCACGCTGATCGCGGCGCTGTGCGGCACCGACGCCTCGGTGGTCACCGGGCGCGGCGGTGCGGGGATCGACGACCTGGCCTGGATGCGCAAGTGCGCGGCGATCCGTGACGCGCTGCGCCGGGCCCGGCCGGTGCTGGGCGACCAGTTGGAGCTGCTGGCCACAGTGGGCGGGCCGGACATGGCGGCGATGACCGGCTTCCTGCTGCAGTGCGCGGTGCGCCGGCTGCCGGTGATCCTGGACGGTGTGGTCTCCGCGGCGTGTGCGCTGGTCGGCCAGCGGGCCGCGTTCCGGGCGCCGGACTGGTGGCTCGCGGGCCAGGTGAGCGGTGAACCGGCACAGGCGAAGGCGCTGGACCGGATGGCGCTCAACCCGCTGCTGGACCACGGCGTCATCGTCGGTGAGGGAAGCGGGGCGTTGCTCGCGCTTCCGTTCGTCCAGGCCGCGGCCGCCCTGGCGGCGGAGCTGCCCGAACGTGCACCGGAAGCCGACGAGGACGACGGGGAGAAGTCCGCCGACGAAGGGACCGACCCGGCCGGGGAGTGACGAGCGGCGCCTGACCCACCGGGCTGCGGCCGTCCGGACACCGGCCGCAGCGCGGCCCCTTTCATGAAGCGCGATGCCCCATATGATCGCTTTTCATGGGAGAGGTCCGATTGTCCAGCGAGGAATCCGGGCGGTCCGCCGTCCGGCCACAGAGCACCGACCGCTCGCGACGCAGCGCGGCCTTCGCCATCTGGTACCTGCGCGTCGTGTCGTTCATCAATTTCCTGAGCGCCGTCTGGGTCACCTTCGGCCAGGACCTCCGACGCCACAACACGGAGAACTACTTCACGCCGTACCTGCTCACCGCCGGCTTCTCCTCCGGGGTCGTCGCCCTGTTCCTCGCGGTCACGATGCGGCGGCGCAAACGGGCCGCGTGGATCGTCAACATGGTGCTGAGCGGCCTCACGCTGCTGCTCTTCGCGGCGGTGATCGGCTTCCCCGAGATCCGCCGGTACCCGCAGAACTGGATCTCGCTGGCGCTGACCGCCGCCTTCGTCCTCGCGCTCACCCTCGGACGGCGGGAGTTCTACGCGAAGGGTGACCGGTCCAATCCCAAGCTGGCCGCACTGGTGGCCGTCGGCGGCCTGCTGGTCACCTCGCTGATCGCCACCGCTCTGGTCTCGCTCACCAACACCGCGCACGACGCATACCGTTCGACGTTCCTGGACCGCTGGCGCTACGGCGCGCTGCACCTGGTCTCCGTCGACGCCGACGACTCACACTTCCCCGGCATCACGACGCCGGGCTGGGTGAACGTCGCCATCAACGTCCTGTCCACCCTGCTCCTCGTCGCCGTCGTGTACGCGGCCTTCCGGGCCCGGCGCGCGGTCGACCCGATCACTCCCGAGGACGAGGCGGCGCTGCGCGCCCTGCTCGACAAGCACGGCGAGCGGGACTCCCTCGGCTACTTCGCGCTGCGCCGCGAGAAGAGCGTCGTCTGGTCGCCGACCGGGAAGGCCGCCGTCGCCTACCGGGTGGTCGGCGGGGTCTCGCTGGCCTCCGGCGACCCGATCGGCGACCCCGAGGCCTGGCCCGGGGCGATCACCCCCTGGCTGGCCGAGGCACGCGCGCACGGCTGGATCCCGGCGGCGATGGGGGTGAGCGAGGAGGGCGGCACGATCTACGCCCGGCACGGTCTCGACGCCCTGGAGCTGGGCGACGAGGCGATCGTGGAGACCGCCGAGTTCACCCTGGAGGGGCGGGCGATGCGGACGGTCCGCCAGGCGTACAACCGGGTCAAGCGGGCGGGTTACGAGGTGACGGTACGCCGGCACGCGGACATCCCCGGGGCCGAGATGGCCGAACTGGTGCGCAGGGCCGACGACTGGCGCGACGGCGCGACCGAGCGCGGCTTCTCGATGGCGCTGGGCCGGCTCGGCGACCCGGCCGACGGACAGTGCGTGATGCTCGAATGCCGTGACGCCGTCGAGGACGGCGGGAACGGTGAGCTGCGCGCCGTACTCAGCTTCGTCCCCTGGGGTCCGAACGGCCTCTCGCTGGATCTGATGCGCCGTGACCGGGACGCCGAGAACGGCCTGATGGAGTTCATGGTCATCGAACTCCTGCAGCGGGCCGAGAAGATCGGTGTCACCCAGGTGTCGCTGAACTTCGCGATGTTCCGCTCCGTCTTCGAGCGCGGATCACGGCTCGGCGCAGGACCGGTGCTCAGGCTGTGGCGCTCGCTGCTCAGCTTCTTCTCACGCTGGTGGCAGATCGAGTCGCTGTACCGCGCCAACGCGAAGTACCGGCCGATCTGGGAGCCGCGCTACCTGCTCTTCGAGAAGAGCGCGGACCTGCCGCGCATCGGCATCGCGGCGGGCCGCGCCGAAGGGTTCCTGGAGGCACCCGGACTGCCCAAGTGGCTGCACCGCTCGAAGCTCGGACCGCGTGCATGACCCCGCTGCGCACGCTCGGCCGGGCGGCCCGCCGGGAGTGGGGTCCGCTGTGGAGAGCCGTACGCACGGCACTCGTCACCGAGCGGCTGCGGGCCGTCCCGATGACCCTGGCCGCGGTCTGCCTGACGGCGCTGCTCCAGGTGGTGCAGAACCGGTCCTGGGGCTACGGGCCGGTGCAGGCGCTGGGGGCGGTGCGGGCCGAGGATCCGCTCTGGGCGGCTCTGCTGCGTACCCCGCTGTCCCTGTTCGTCCCCGCGCTCGACCTGCCGGTGTGGGGCGCGCTGGCACAGGTGCTGCTGGTGTTCGGGGTCGCGGAGATGTGCCTCGGCCGGTGGCGGACGCTGCTCATCGCGTACGTCGCGACGCTGGCCGGAACGCTGTACGCGCGGATCGGCGTCGCCGTCGGCCCCGACGGGTTCCTGGGCCTGCCGGGTTCCGACGCTCAGATCGTCGACACCGGCCCCTCGGCGGCCGTGGTCGCCCTGGCCGTCTGCGTCTGCTGTGCCTACCGGGCCTGGTTCACCGCGGGGCTGGTGGTCGTGGCGATGGCGGTGGAGATCGTGGTGAAGGACAACCTGGCGGGCAAGGAGCACCTGGCGGCCATCGCGGCGGCGCTCGTGCTGTGCGCGGTCCCGGCCGTGCGACGCGGGCGGCGCCGTCAGGGCTTGGGCGAGGGGGCCGGAACACGGTCGGGTGCGCCGCCGATCAGGTCCTGAAACTTGCGGCGCGGTCCGGCCCAGCGAACGTCGTGGTGGTAGGCCCGCAGCACCGAGCGGGACCGGGCGCGGTGCCGGTTGCGGTAGAACCGCTTGGCCCACATCGAGGTCGGCCGGGCCAGCCGGACCGCCCCGACCAGGGCGACGAACGGGACCAGCGTGCCGACCACCGCCATCCGCGCCTTGCCCTTGAACAGCGCGATCAGCACGAAACAGAAGTTGACGACGAGGGTGAGGACGACACCGAGCCGGCCCTGTTGCTGATCGTCGCTCAGATCGTCGACACCGAGCGGCGAGAAGCCACCGAGCACCAACAGGACGAGGGCGGCGGTGAGGATCACGACCTCCACGCTCTGGCGGCCCTGCTCGGTCCAGTACACGTCGTCCATGTGCAGGATCAGGGCGAACTCGTCGAGCACCAGCCCCGCACCCATCCCGAAGACGACCGCGCATGCCCCGGCCGTGAAGCCGTGCGTGCCGCTGACCACCGCGCCGAACCCGCCGACCACGCTCAGCACCACGCCCGGCACCACATGGTGGACATGGACCCCACCCGGCGTGATGTTGCGGAACGGCCCCTTGCCGGCCCGGATCATCCGGGTGATGACCCGCGTGATGGCGAACGTCAGCACGAAGGCGGCCAGGGCCAGGAGCAGGGGCAGCTTCCCCGGCTCGACGATGTTCCGATCGAACCAGTGACCCATCCCACCCACTCCCGATAAGCCGCTTCTGCCCCGCTCTGTACCGTTGCGGACAATCTATCGGCTGCGCCCACCCATTAGCCTGCGCGCCGTGACCTCCCTGAACAGCCACGGCCTGCGTTTCGCCTTCGGCACCCTCACCGTGCTCCCCGTCCGCGTCACCCGCTGGGACCGCGACACCGCCCGGGCCGGGATGCTGTGCGCCCCGCTGGCCGGCCTCGTCGTGGGGGTGCTCGCGGCGGTGCCCGGCAGCCTGTTGCTGCTGCTGGGCTCGGGGCCGCTGCTCGCGGCGGTCGCCTCCGCCGCGGTCCCGGCGGCCCTCACCCGGGGGCTGCACCTGGACGGTCTCGCGGACACCGCCGACGGCCTGGGCAGCGGCAAGCCGGCCGACGACGCGCTACGCATCATGAAGCAGTCGGACATTGGGCCGTTCGGTGTGATCACCCTGCTGTTCGTCCTGCTCGCCCAGGTGGCGGTCCTCCAGCAGTTGTACGCGCAGGGCTGGGCGCAGGGCGCGGTGGCGGCCGCCACGTCCGGTGTCGTCGCCCGGCTCGCCCTCACGCTGGCCTCCCGCCGCGGCGTGCCGGCGGCCCGCCCGGAGGGGCTGGGCGCCGCGGTCGCGGGCACCGTCCCGGGTGCCGGCGCGGTGGCGGTCGCAGCCGTGACGGTGGCGGTCTGCGCGGGTGCCGGTGCGCTGCTGGGCGGGTACGGGGCGCTGCGCCACGCCCTCGCCGCCCTGGCCGCGCTCGCGGTGGCCCAACTGCTGCTGCGGCACTGCGTGCGGCGCTTCGGCGGGGTGACCGGCGATGTGTTCGGCGCCCTGGCGGAGACGGCGGCGACGGTGACGCTGGTGGGGCTGGCCCTCGGCTGAGTTCCCCTCCGCCGCCCCGTCAGGCCCCCGCCGCCGGGCACTGCTCCCGCCAGACGCCGAGCTCGTACTTCTTGAGCAGCGAGCTCAGCCCGAGCCGCCGGGACTGTGCGCAGAACCGCGCCACCGGCAGCTCGTACTCCACGTGGAAGACCGCCTTGCCCGCCTCGACGAACGGGGAGAGCTCCGCGCACTCCTCGTACTGGGCGCACTGTTCGTTGACCGCGAAGTCGAAGTCCCCCACCAGTTCGGGGATCTGCGGCAGGTCGTTCTTCAGGCCGACGGCGAGGTGGTGGCGGTGGGCGATGCGGGCGATGAGCCGGTTGTAGCGCAACTGGTCGGCGGCGGTCAGCGGGAAGCCGCTCGGGTTGCGGTAGCCGTCCATGTTGTCGGGCTCGACCGCGTCGAAGCCCTTCTTCGCGCACATGGAGATCCGGCTCTCCATCAGCGGCTCCAGGACGTCGGTGCGCCGGATGTCGAGCCAGCGCTCGCCCTTCCAGCCGTTGCCCTTGCCGAGGACCGCGGTGGGGAACCTCGCCGCGTCCGGGCGGAACTCCTCCCAGGCGCCGGTGGACAGGTAGCAGATGACCTTGCGCCCCTTGCGGTGCAGCTCCGCCACCTGGTCCGCCTCGTGGTCGAAGCCGTCGATGTCGTACACCGGGGCGTCCACCGTCGTGTCCAGCCGCCCGGAGAGCTGCCACTGCCAGTCGGTGCCCGGCCCGGGCTGCCAGCGCGCCGCGGCCGACCGCCCGGACGGGGCCGGCGACGGGGCGGACCGGGGCGCCGACGTGCAACCGGCGAGCATCACCAACAGAATCAGTACGGTGACGGGCAGCGCCGCCGGCCGGCCCGTCACCCGGGCGGCCATCCGGTCGTCCATCGTTCTCCCCTGTCCGCAGGACGTCCGTCAACGCCTGTGCGGTCGCGGTACGTTCCGCCGGAATGATCACCCCGGCATGACAACCGTACGACCGCCGCGGCGCACTGACGCCCCGCCGCCGTAATCGGGCAGCAAAGGCGCGCGTAGGCTCATTCCCGGCACATCGCGGCGGCGTCTACGATGCGCCGGGCACGGTCGGCCACCCCCTCGACCAACTCAGACGGAACAGAACTCAACGGAAGCGAGATTTCACCACCGTGACTGCTCTCACTCTCAGCACTGCCGGTGCCGCGACGCTGCGCGCCGACGCGCTCGTCGTCGGCGTCGCCAAGGGCACCGGCTCCAAGCCCGGGGACCTGGTCCTCGCGCCGGGCGCCGAGGCCGTGGACAAGGCGTTCGGCGGGAAGCTCGCCACCGTCCTGGCGACCCTGGGCGCCTCCGGTGCCGAGGGCGAGCTGACCAAGCTCCCCGCGCCCGACGGCCTGAAGGTCCCGGTCGTCATCGCGGCCGGACTCGGCCCGGTCCCGGAGGACGGCGCGTACGACGCCGAGGCGCTGCGCCGGGCCGCCGGCTCCGCCGCCCGCTCGCTCACCGGCTCGAAGAAGGCCGGCTTCGCCCTGCCCGTCGGCTCCGTCGAGGACGCCGAGGCCATCGCGGAGGGCGCGCTGCTCGGCGCGTACGCCTTCACCGCCTACCAGGGCGGCGAGAACAAGGTCGCGCCCAAGGACGCCAAGGCGGCCGGCCCGAAGCTGCCGCTCGCCGAGGTCGCCATCCTCGGCGCCAAGCCGCGCGACAAGGCCTTCAAGGCCGCCGCCGAGCGCGCGCTCGCGCTGGCCGAGGAGATCAACCGCGCCCGCGACCTGGTCAACACCCCGCCGAACGACCTGTACCCCGAGTCCTTTGCCGCCGTGGCCACCGCCGCCGGCAAGGAGCACGGCATCAAGGTGCAGGTCCTCGACGAGAAGGCGCTCGTCAAGGGCGGCTTCGGCGGTCTGCTCGGCGTCGGCCAGGGCGCGGCCCGCGGCCCGCGCCTGGTGAAGCTCGCCTACACGCACCCGAAGGCGGAGAAGACCCTGGCCCTTGTGGGCAAGGGCATCACCTACGACTCGGGCGGCATCTCGCTGAAGCCGGCGGGCCACAACGAGACGATGAAGTGCGACATGGCCGGCGCCGCCGCCGTGTTCGCGACCGTCGTCGCGGCCGCCCGTCTGGGCCTGCGGGTCAACGTCACCGGCTGGCTGGCCCTCGCCGAGAACATGCCGTCGGGCAACGCCACCCGCCCCGGTGACGTGCTCCGCATGTACAGCGGCAAGACCGTCGAGGTCCTCAACACGGACGCCGAGGGCCGGCTCGTCCTCGCCGACGCGCTGACCCGCGCCTCCGAGGAGAACCCGGACGCGATCGTCGACGTGGCGACCCTGACCGGTGCGATGGTGCTGGCCCTGGGCAACCGCACCTTCGGCATCATGGCGAACGACGACGCCTTCCGTACCTCGATCCACGAGATCGCGGACGAGGTCGGCGAGCCCTCCTGGCCGATGCCGCTCCCGGCGGACCTGCGCAAGGGCATGGACTCCCCGACCGCCGACATCGCCAACATGGGCGAGCGGATGGGCGGCGGCCTGGTGGCCGGTCTGTTCCTGCAGGAGTTCGTGGGCGAGGGCATCGCCTGGGCGCACCTGGACATCGCGGGCCCGGCCTTCCACGAGGGCGCGCCGTACGGCTACACGCCGAAGGGCGGCACCGGATCCGCGGTCCGCACCCTGGTGAAGCTGGCGGAGCGCACCGCGGCCGGAGACCTCGGCTGAGCTCGCCGCTGATGTCGTACGGCCCCGGGCATACGTCCGGGGCCGTACGTGTTGCACCCACGGCACCGCGGCCAGGTCCGGGCTGGTTTCGCTCTCGACGAAATCGGCACCTCCCTACGCAGCGGTAACCCACTGGGACGGACGATCATCCGTCCCATACACGGGCCCCGCGTCCCGCCCACCGTCAACAAGTGCGAAGATGGGTTCTCGGCAGGACAGGGCCCCCACCACAGGGCCGAATGACAAAAGCGGCCGAACACCAGCCGACCGGCCGGTCACACCCCGATGACGGGGCCCGGCATCCGGCGCACATGCATGGAGGACGTGACGTGGCGAACGACGCCAGCACCGTTTTCGACCTAGTGATCCTCGGCGGTGGTAGCGGCGGTTATGCCGCGGCCCTGCGCGGAGCGCAGCTGGGCCTGGACGTCGCTCTGATCGAAAAGGGCAAGGTCGGCGGCACCTGCCTGCACAACGGCTGTATCCCCACGAAGGCCCTGCTGCACGCCGGTGAGATCGCGGACCAGGCGCGCGAGGCCGACCAGTTCGGTGTCAAGGCCACCTTCGAGGGCATCGACATGGCGGCCGTCCACAAGTACAAGGACGACGTGATCTCGGGCCTGTACAAGGGTCTGCAGGGTCTCATCGCCTCCCGCAAGGTGCACTACATCGAGGGTGAGGGACGTCTCTCCTCCGCCACCTCGGTGGATGTGAACGGCCAGCGCATCCAGGGCCGCCACGTGCTCCTGGCGACCGGCTCCGTGCCGAAGTCGCTCCCGGGCCTGGAGATCGACGGCAACCGCGTCATCTCGTCGGACCACGCGCTGAAGCTGGACCGCGTGCCGAAGTCGGCGATCGTGCTGGGCGGCGGCGTCATCGGCGTCGAGTTCGCCTCGGCGTGGAAGTCCTTCGGCACCGACGTCACCATCGTCGAGGGCCTGAAGCACCTGGTCCCGGTCGAGGACGAGAACAGCTCGAAGCTTCTTGAGCGCGCGTTCCGCAAGCGCGGCATCAAGTTCAACCTCGGCACGTTCTTCCAGGGTGTCGAGTACACCCAGGACGGCGTCCGCGTGACCCTCGCCGACGGCAAGACGTTCGAGGCCGAGCTGCTGCTCGTCGCCATCGGCCGCGGCCCCGTCTCGCAGGGCCTCGGTTACGAGGAGGCCGGCGTCGCGATGGACCGCGGCTACGTCCTCGTCGACGAGTACATGCAGACCAACGTCCCGACGATCTCGGCCGTGGGCGACCTGGCCCCGACCCTTCAGCTGGCGCACGTCGGCTTCGCCGAGGGCATCCTCGTCGCGGAGCGGCTGGCCGGCATGAAGACCGTCCCGATCGACTACGACGGTGTCCCCAAGGTGACGTACTGCCACCCCGAGGTCGCCTCCGTCGGCATCACCGAGGCCAAGGCCAAGGAGCTCTACGGCGCGGACAAGGTCGTCGCGCTGAAGTACAACCTCGCGGGCAACGGCAAGAGCAAGATCCTGAAGACCGCGGGCGAGATCAAGCTCGTCCAGGTCAAGGACGGTGCCGTGGTCGGCGTCCACATGGTGGGTGACCGTATGGGCGAGCAGGTCGGCGAAGCCCAGCTGATCTACAACTGGGAGGCGCTGCCGGCCGAGGTCGCGCAGCTCATCCACGCGCACCCGACGCAGAACGAGGCGATGGGCGAGGCGCACCTGGCCCTCGCCGGCAAGCCGCTGCACTCCCACGACTGATCAGTCGACCGGGCGCGACGACCGACCACTTCCGCATTTTCGTTAGGAGCAACTGAAACCATGTCGGTTTCCGTAACCCTTCCGGCGCTCGGCGAGAGCGTCACCGAGGGCACTGTCACCCGCTGGCTGAAGGCCGAGGGCGAGCGCGTCGAGGCCGACGAGCCGCTGCTCGAGGTGTCGACCGACAAGGTCGACACCGAGATCCCGGCCCCCGCCTCCGGCATCCTGGCCTCCATCAAGGTCGCCGAGGACGAGACCGTCGAGGTCGGCGCCGAACTGGCCGTCATCGACGACGGCACCGGGGCCCCCGCGGCCGCCGCGGCTCCGGCCGCCGAGCCCGAGGCCGCCCCGGCCCCGGCTCCGGCCGCCGAGGCCCCCGCCGCCGCTCCGGCCCCCGCGGCCGAGGCTCCGGCCGCCGCACCGGCCGGTGGTGCCTCCGGCACCGACGTCACCCTTCCGGCGCTCGGCGAGAGCGTCACCGAGGGCACCGTCACCCGCTGGCTGAAGGAGGTCGGCGAGGAGGTCACTGAGGACGAGCCCCTCCTCGAGGTCTCCACGGACAAGGTCGACACCGAGATCCCGGCCCCGGTCTCCGGCGTGCTGCTGGAGATCGTCGTCGCCGAGGACGAGACCGCCGAGGTCGGCGCCAAGCTGGCCGTCATCGGTGCTCCCGGTGCCGCCCCGGCCGCCGCTCCGGCTGCTGCCGCTCCGGCCCCGGCCGCTGCCCCGGCGCCCGCCGCTGCTCCGGCTCCGGCTCCGGCCGCCCCCGCACCGGCCGCTCCGGCGCCGTCTCCGGTGGCTCCCGCCGCGCCCGTCGCCGCTCCGGCTCCGGCTGCTCCGGCGCCCGTGGCTGCCGCTCCGGCTCCGGTGGCCCCGGCCGCTCCGGCCGCGACCTCCGGTGACGACGGCGCGTACGTCACGCCGCTGGTCCGCAAGCTCGCCGCCGAGAACGGCGTCGACCTGGGCGCGGTCAAGGGCACCGGCGTCGGTGGCCGTATCCGCAAGCAGGACGTCATCGCCGCCGCGGAGGCCGCCAAGGCCGCCGCTGCCGCTCCGGCTCCGGCCGCCGCTGCCCCGGCAGCGAAGACCGCGCCGAAGCTCGAGGTGTCCCCGCTGCGCGGTCAGACGGTCAAGATGACCCGCATGCGCAAGGTCATCGGCGACAACATGATGAAGGCGCTGCACTCGCAGGCCCAGCTGACCTCGGTCGTCGAGGTCGACGTCACGAAGCTGATGAAGCTGCGCAACAAGGCGAAGGACGCGTTCGCGGCCCGTGAGGGCGTCAAGCTCTCGCCGATGCCGTTCTACGTCAAGGCCGCCGCCCAGGCGCTGAAGGCCCACCCGGTCGTCAACGCCCGGATCAACGAGGACGAAGGCACGATCACGTACTTCGACTCGGAGAACATCGGCATCGCCGTGGACGCCGAGAAGGGTCTTATGACCCCGGTCATCAAGGGTGCGGGCGACCTCAACATCGCCGGTATCTCGAAGAAGACCGCCGAGCTGGCCGGCAAGGCCCGCGGTGGCGGCCTGACGCCGGACGACATGTCCGGTGCCACCTTCACCATCAGCAACACCGGTTCGCGCGGTGCGCTGTTCGACACCGTCATCGTGCCGCCGAACCAGGCAGCCATCCTGGGCATCGGTGCCACCGTCAAGCGTCCGGCGGTCATCGAGACCGAGGAGGGCACCGTCATCGGTGTCCGCGACATGACGTACCTCTCGCTCTCCTACGACCACCGTCTGGTGGACGGCGCGGACGCCGCCCGTTACCTGACCTCGGTCAAGGCGATCCTGGAGGCCGGTGAGTTCGAGGTCGAGCTCGGCCTCTGAGCACCACGGCTGTAATCAGCCTCACCAGCGGCGCCCCCGTCCGGAACACTCCCGGACGGGGGCGCCGCCGTATTGTCTAGACACCACCGGTCGCTCCGGCCGCCGTGTTGGTGCAGGCAGCACCGGTTTGCCCCGAAGGAGCCCCTCATGACCCCGCCCGTCGTCCACTCGCTGCGCGAGCAGATCCGCGAGCACATCGTGGACGGGATCGTCAGCGGGCGCTGGAAGCCGGGCGAGCGGATCGTCGAGCGGCGCATCGCCACCGAGCTGGAGGTCAGCCAGACGCCCGTGCGCGAGGCGCTGCGCGAGCTGGAGACGCTCCGGCTGATCGAGTCGGCACCCAACAAGGGCGTCCGGGTCCGCAACCTCACCGCAGCCGACCTGGAGGAGAGCTACCCGGTACGGGCCGGCCTGGAGCAGATCGCCGCCGAGCTGGCGGCCCCCGGCCTCGGCGAGGACTGCTCGCTGCTCGCCCCGCACGTGGCGGCACTGTACGAGGCCGACCGGCTGGCCGACGGCGAGGCGCAGGTGCGCCACACGGTCGGGTTCCACCGGGAGATGGTCCGGGCGGCCGGCAACGCGGTCCTGCTGCACACCTGGGAGGGGCTGGGCATCGAGGTGTTCACGGCGCTCTCGATCCGCTGGCTGGGCACGGTGCAGAAGTCGTACGCCGAGGAGCACGAGGCGCTCATCGAGGCGTTCCTGCGGAAGGACCCGGACATAGGGGTGCTGGTCAAGGCCCACGTGCTCGGCTGCGCGCCGCGCGCCTGAGGCGGGCGCGGGACCGCGCCTGAGGCGGGCGCAGGCACGCCTGAGGCCATCGCGCGGCGCGGTGCGCATGTGTCGTGAGGGGCGCTCTCCTGTGCAGGTGAGCACCCCTTTTGCCGGGTAAGTCCCGTCACTCCGTGCCCCATTTCGCGGCACCCCATGCCACTTTTCTCGATATCGAGAAGTTTTGCCTTTCATCCTTTGATCGATCATCGATCGGAGCCTTACAGTTCACTCCGCGGGCCCACCGGCCCCATCGCCCTGTCCTGCCAGTCAGGGACTTCTCCACCCCCCTCCTCACCGGAAGGCGGCGATCATGACCGACCCCGTAGGAAAGCTTCCGAGCGAGCTCGACCAGCTCCCGGACCGCGACCCGGAGGAGACCGCTGAATGGGCGGCCTCCCTGGATGCCGTCACCAAGGCCGCGGGCCCGCACCGCGCCGCGTATCTGATGCGGCGCTCGCTCCAGCACGCCGAGGGCGCCGGTCTCGCGCTGCCCAAGCTGCTGGAGACCGATTACGTCAACTCCATCCCCACCGCCGCGGAGCCCGCCTTCGACGGCGACCTGGCGATGGAATCGCGGATCACCGCGTGGAACCGCTGGAACGCGGCCGCGATGGTCACCCGCGGCTCCCGCTTCGGCGTCGGCGGCCACATCGCCACCTTCGCCTCGGCCGCCTGGCTGTACGAGACCGGCTTCAACCACTTCTTCCGCGGCAAGGAGGGGGACGGCTCCGGCGACCAGCTCTACATCCAGGGCCACGCCTCCCCCGGCATCTACGCCCGCGCCTTCCTCGACGGCCGGCTGAGCGAGCAGCAGCTCGACAACTTCCGCCAGGAGGCGGGCGGCGACGGTCTGCCGTCCTACCCGCACCCGCGGCGGCTGCCCTGGCTGTGGGAGTTCCCCACCGTGTCGATGGGCCTCGGCCCGCTCTCGGCGATCTACCAGGCGCGCTTCAACCGCTACCTGGCCAACCGCAACATCAAGGACACGTCGAACTCGCACGTCTGGGCCTTCCTGGGCGACGGCGAGATGGACGAGCCCGAGTCGACCGCCGCCCTCGCCCTCGCGGCGCGTGAGCAGCTCGACAACCTGACCTTCGTCATCAACTGCAACCTGCAGCGCCTCGACGGTCCGGTCCGCGCCAACTTCCGTGTGGTCCAGGAGCTGGAGGGCGCCTTCCGCGGCGCCGGCTGGAACGTCGTCAAGACGCTCTGGGGCACCGCCTGGGACGAGCTCTTCCAGCTCGACACCACGGGCGCGCTGGTGCGCCGGCTCCGTGAGGTCCCGGACGCGCAGTTCCAGACGTACGCCACCCGCGACGTCGCCTACATCCGCCAGCACTTCTTCGGCGCCGAGCCCGCGCTCGCCGAACTGGCGAAGCTGCTCACCGACGCGAAGATCGCGGAGTGCTTCCACACCTCGCGCGGTGGCCACGAGGCCCGCAAGGTGTACGCGGCCTACCGGGCGGCGCTGGAGCACAAGGGTGCTCCGACGGTGATCCTGGCGCAGACGGTGAAGGGCTACACGCTCGGCCCGGGCTTCGAGTCGCGCAACGCCAACCACCAGATGAAGAAGCTGGACGGCAAGCAGTTCCGCGCGATGCGCGACCTGCTGGACCTGCCGATCCCGGACTCGAAGCTGGACGAGCACCTGGTGCCCTACGGTCACCCGGGCGCCGACTCCCCCGAGGTCCGCTACCTCCAGGAGCGCCGTGCCGCCCTCGGCGGTCCCGCCCCGGCCCGCCGGGTGCACGCGGTGGCGCTGCCGCAGCCCGAGGAGCGTGCGTTCAGCGCGCTGAAGAAGGGCTCCGGCAAGCAGGAGCTGGCCACCACGATGGCGTTCGTCCGTCTGGCCAAGGACCTGATGCGGGACAAGGAGACCGGCAAGCGCTGGGTTCCGATCGTCCCCGACGAGGCCCGCACCTTCGGCATGGAGGCGCTGTTCCCCTCGGCCGGCATCTACTCGCCGCTGGGGCAGACGTACGACCCGGTCGACCGCGACCAGCTGATGTACTACAAGGAAGCCAAGGACGGCCAGGTCCTCAACGAGGGCATCACCGAGGCCGGCGCGATGGCCGACTTCATCGCCGCGTCCACGTCGTACGCGACGCACGGCGAGCCGATGATCCCGTTCTACATCTTCTACTCGATGTTCGGCTGGCAGCGTACGGGCGACCAGTTCTGGCAGCTCGGCGACCAGCTCGGCCGCGGCTTCGTGGTCGGCGCCACGGCGGGCCGTACGACGCTGACGGGTGAGGGTCTCCAGCACGCGGACGGCCACTCGCACCTGATCGCTTCCACGAACCCGGCGTCGCTCAACTACGACCCCGCGTTCGCGTACGAGATAGCCGTGATCGTCCAGGACGGTCTGCGCCGGATGTACGGCCCCGACGCCGAGAACGTCTTCTACTACCTGACGGTCTACAACGAGCCGAAGCCGCAGCCCGCGATGCCGGAGGGCATCGAGGAGGGCATCCTCAAGGGCCTCTACCGGTTCAAGGAGGGCACGCCCGCGAAGGCGGACAGCCCGCGCGTGCAGCTGATGGCCTCCGGTACGGCGATCCACTGGATCCTGGAGGCCCAGGAGCTGCTGGCCGCCGACTGGGGTGTCACGGCCGACGTCTGGTCCGCGACCTCGTGGGGCGAGCTGCGCCGCGACGCGCTGGAGTGCGACGAGGCGCTGCTCCGCGGTGAGCTGCGGGTGCCGTTCGTGACCCAGGCGCTGGAAGGCGCACCGGGTCCGGTCCTCGCGGTCAGCGACTGGATGCGCCAGGTGCCGGACCAGATCAGCCAGTGGGTGGAGCAGGACTGGACCTCGCTCGGTACGGACGGCTTCGGCCTCTCCGACACCCGTGACGCGGCCCGCCGCCACTTCGGCGTCGACCCCCAGTCGATCACGGTCGCGGCCCTGGCCCAGCTGGCCCGCCGCGGCGAGGTGCAGGCGTCCGCGGTCAAGGAAGCGCGCGAGCGGTACGGGCTCTGACAGCCCGGAGGACGGGGCGCGGGCCCACCCCGCTCCCCGTCCTCCGCCTGCTTCCGCCCCGCTCCGGCGCGGGCTTCGTCCTCAATCGCCGGACGGGCTTGAAATCAAGCCTGTCCGGCGTTTGAGGACATCCTTTTGAGCCCGGCCGGCGTTAGAGGCCACACCCGGCCCGGCCGGCGCGTGTGGCCGCCGCTCCCGGGCCGCGGCCACACGCACCCCGTACCGCGGCCACAATGGCCGCATGCGTGCTGCCCGGCTCATCAGAATGGTGCTGCTCCTGCAGTCCCGACCCGCCATGACCGCCGCCGAGCTCGCCCGTGAGCTGGAGGTGTCCGAGCGGACCGTCACCCGGGACGCCCAGGCGCTGTCCGAGGCCGGGGTCCCGGTCTACGCGGACCGGGGACGGGCGGGCGGGTACCGGCTCGTGGGCGGGTACCGCACGCGGCTCACCGGCCTCGCCCGTGACGAGGCCGAGGCCCTCTTCCTCTCCGGCCTGCCCTCCGCCCTGCGCGAGATGGGCCTGGAGGACGCCGCCTCCACCGCCCGGCTGAAGGTGTCAGCGGCCCTCATCCCCTCCTTCCGGGACGCCTCCGCCAGCGCCTCCCAGCGCTTCCACCTGGACGCACCCGGCTGGTACCAGGAACCCGCCACCCCGGGGCTCCTGCCCGCCGTGGCGGAGGCGGTGTGGGACGACCGCACGGTGCACGCCCGCTACCGCCGGGCCGGCCAGGACGCCGAGGTGGAGCGCGAGCTGGCACCGTACGGGCTCGTCCTGAAGGCCGGGGTCTGGTACCTCTGTGCCCGCGCGGAGGACGACTTCCGGGTGTACCGGATCGACCGCTTCACGGCCGTGACCGTGTCGGACACCCGGTTCGTCCGCGACGAGAGCTTCGACCTGCCCGCGTTCTGGGACGAACGCGCGGCCCAGTTCGCCCGGTCGATCCTGCGGACCCAGGTGACGCTGCGGCTCTCGGCGACGGCCGTGCGCCGGCTGCCGCACGCCGTGGACCGGGTCGCTGCCCGGGACGCCCTGGACGCGGCCGGGCCGCCCGGGCCCGACGGGTGGGTCACGGTCAGGCTGCCGGTCGAGTCCCTGGACGTCGCGTACGGCCAGCTGCTGGCCCTGGGGCCGGAGTTGGAGGTCCTGGAGCCGGCCGCCCTGCGCGGCAGGTTCGCGGCGGCCGCGGAAGCGTTGCACGCCCTCTACCGGTGACATCCTGAGGCCGTAAGGCTTCATTTCGGCCTCTGAGCGTGCATCGGCCGTCTCCGGGGCAGATGCTGGACCCGTGATGGACGAGACGGAATTCTGGGAGATCGTCGACAGCACCCGCGAGGCCGCCGACGGCGACCCCGAGGACCACGCGGACCTGCTCGTCGAACGGCTGGTGCAGCTCGATCCCGATTCCGTGCTGGACTTCGCGCGGCACTTCGAGGCCCGCTACAACCGGGCGTACCGCTGGGACCTGTGGGCTGCCGCCGCCGTGCTGCTCGGCGGGGCGAGCGACGACGCCTTCGACTACTTCCGCTGCTGGCTGATCGGCCAGGGCCGGGAGGTCTTCGAGGGTGCGGTGCACGACCCGGACAGCCTGGCCGAGCTCCTCGACGACTTCGACGAGGAGCTGGACGGGGACGCCGAGGAGCTGGGCTACGCCGCCGACGAGGCGTACGAGCAGCTCACCGGGGTGGTCGCGCCGGATCTCGGGCTGCCGCCGCAGGCGGCCGAGCCGGAGGGCACCCCGTTCGGCTTCGAGGACGACGCGGTCCTGGCGGCGCGGCTGCCCGAGCTGTGGCGGCGGTTCGGCGCCGGGTGAGGCGCGACCGGCCGGGCTCCGGTCACGGGCTGAGCGTCCGGCCCATCATCACGTCGTCCACGTAGCGGCCGCCGAGGAAGAACTCACCGGGCAGGACGCCCTCGACGGTGAATCCCTCCGCCTCGTACAGCGCGCGGGCGGGCGCGTTGTGACTCAGCACCCGCAGGGTGATCCGGTTCGCCCCCTGGCCGCGTGCGGCTCCGCACGCGGCGCGTATCAGCGTGCGGCCCATGCCGCGGCCCCGCGCCCAGCCGGCCACGGCGAGGCCCTGTATCTGCCGGACGTGCGCGTTGCAGGCCAGGGGGGTGGGCGGCACGATGCGGACGTACCCGGCGATGGCCGTCTCGCCCGCCGTGTTCACCGCCTCGGCCACCAGGATGTCCTCCGGCCGGTGCCGGTCGTCGAAGAACGGCTCGTACGGCGGCTGCGGCCGCGGGGTCACGGCGTGCAGCGTCGACCAGGTGCTCCGGTCGAGCTCGGCGAGGGCGGGGCCGTCGTCGAGGACGGCGGGTCGGACGGACGGTGCGGGAGGGGTGAAGGACTCGGCCATGGGCGTCACTGTGCCACGCGTCGTGGGCGGCCCATGGGGCAGGATGGGTCCATGCCGCACTCCCGTATCGCCGTCACCGGATCGACCGGACTCATCGGAGCGGCGCTGGTGCGCTCGCTGCGGGCCGACGGGCACGAGGTGGTCCGGCTGGTCCGGCGCCCGGCGCGGTCGGGGGACGAGGTGGAGTGGGACCCCAACCGCGGTTACGTGGACGTGGCCGGTCTCGTGGGCTGCGACGCCGTCGTCCATCTCGCCGGGGCCGGGGTCGGCGACCACCGCTGGACCGAGGCGTACAAGCGGGAGATCCGGGACAGCCGGGTGCTGGGCACGGCCGCGATCGCGGAGGCGGTCGCCTCACTGGACGTACGGCCGAAGGTGCTGCTGTCCGGGTCCGCGATCGGCTTCTACGGTGACACCGGGGACCGCGCGGTCGACGAGGGCGCTCCGCCCGGCGACGGGTTCCTGCCGTCGGTGTGCGTGGAGTGGGAGGAGGCCACGGCCGCCGCGGAGGAGGCCGGGGTGCGGACGGTGCACGCGCGCACCGGGCTGGTCGTCGCCAGGGAGGGCGGCGCCTGGGGCCGGCTCTTCCCGCTGTTCCGGGCGGGGCTCGGCGGCCGGCTCGGCAACGGCCGGCAGTACTGGAGCTTCATCGCGCTGCACGACCACATCGCGGCGCTGCGGCACGTCCTGGACACCCCTGAGCTGTCCGGGCCGGTGAACCTGACCGGACCGGCCCCGGTCACCAACGGCGAGGTCACCGCGGCGATGGGCCGGGTGCTGCGCCGGCCCACCCTGTTCACCGCTCCCGCGCCGGCGCTGCGGATCGCCCTGGGTGACTTCGCCGAGGACGTGCTGGGCAGTCAGCGGGTGCTGCCGGGACAGCTGCTGGACTCCGGGTTCGCCTTCGCCTTCCCCGGAATCGACGCCGCCATCAGGGCGGCTCTGCGCTGACCCTGCGCCAAGAACCGCCCACCGTCCCCGAATTCAGACGGACGTGCGACCCCGTGCCCCGGTGCTCCGGCCCGCGCGCGACTGCGCGCAACCCCGCCACCCTCCTAGCCTCATGCCGAACTCGCGCATTCCGGTGGCCTGTTGAGGGCAAGAGCCTCCCACCAGTTGCGCCGACTCGGGGAGGGGCACGTGCTCAGCACGGCACACCACGCGGACGTCGTCATCATCGGGGCCGGGATCGCCGGCCTGTCAGCGGCCCACCGACTGACCAGTGCGGGAGTCAGCGTCAGCGTCCTGGAGGCCGGCCCCCGCGTCGGCGGCCGGATGATGACCGACGAGGTGGACGGGTTCCGGCTCGACCACATAGGACCGCTTCTCACCACCTCGTATCCGGAGCTGTACGAGACGCCCGGACTCGACGGACTCGTCCTGCGGAACTTCGATCCGGGCGTGCTCGTCCACAGCGAGGGCCGCCGGTACCGGACCGGGGAGATACGCAGCCCCCGGGGCTCACGAAGCGCGCGGGGCGCATTCAAGGCGGCGCGCGCCCTCGCAAGCGCCCCCCGGGCGCCCCTGGGCGGGAGTCTCACCGGGGCGATGGGCGGGGCGATCGACCAGGCCCGGCTCGGCGTGGCGCTGGCCCGGCTCGCGGCCACCCCCCGGGCCCGTATCCTGGCCCGGCCCGAACGGGCCGCGCTCGACGCCCTGTCCGGCCGCGGCCTGTCCGCCCGGACGCTCAACGGCTTCGTACGTCCCCTGCTCACCGCGCTGCTCAGCGACCCCGCGCTCACCACGTCGAGCCGGTGCGCCGACCTCGCGCTGCGCGGCTACGCGAGCGGCAGGCTCTGTGTGCCGTCGGGGGGTTCGGCCACGCTGCCCGAGCTGCTCGCGGCCACGCTGCCGCCCGGCACCGTACGCACCGGCGTGCACGTCACGTCGGCGGACATCACCTCGGTGCGCACCAAGGAGCACGGCGAACTGGGCTGCCGCTCGCTGCTGCTGGCAACCGGCGCGGGCGCCGCCGCCGAGCTGCTGCCCGGTCTGCGCGTGCCGCCGTTCCACCAGGTGACGGTGGTCCACCACACCGCCCCCGCTCCCCCGCCGACCGGCGCCTCGCTGCTCCTGGACGCCGACCGTTCGGGTCCGGTCGCGCACACCGCGGTGATGAGCGAGGTCGACCCGGCACGCGCCCCGCACGGCCGGGTCCTGATCAGCTCGACGGTCCTCGGCACCCCGCCGCCCGATCTGGACCGCACCGTCCGCGCGCACCTCGCGGCGCTCTACGGCACGCCCACCGACGACTGGGAGCTGCTGGCGGCCCACCACGATCCGGAGGCGGTGCCCGCGATGCCGCCCCCGCACGACCCGCGGCGCCCGGTGCGGCTGCTCGCGGGTCTGTACGTGTGCGGTGACCACCGCGACACCGGCTCGGTCCAGGGGGCACTGTCCTCGGGCCGTCGCGCGGCCGGGGCGATCCTCACCGACCTGGGTGTGCGGCCCGCCCAGGCGGGCATCGCGACACTCCCGGAGGCGGCCTGAGCCTCCTGCCCTCATCCCAGCGCGGCCACCCGCTCCCGGTAGCCACGGACCGCGGCGGCGTCGCGGAAGGGTTCGAGGCGCCGTTCGAAGTCCCGTACGTACTCCGTGGCGCGCACCGACCGCATCTCGGCGGCCTGCTGCGCGGCTTCCGCGCCCAGCCGGCAGGCCTGGTCGAGCTCACCGAGTCCGAGCCGGGCGGAGGCCAGTACCACCCGGCAGAAGAGCCGGCTGCGGGCGTAGGCGGGGGCGCGCAGCTGGAGCGAGCGCTCCGCGTGCTGCGCGGCGACCCGGTACTGCTGGAGGTCCCGGTAGCAGTGCCCGAACTCGTCGGCGAGCTGGGCCTCGTCGAAGTAGCGCGCCCAGTGCAGCACCTCGTCGCCGGGGCGGGAGGACTCCAGTGCCCGTTCCGCCCGAGCGAGGGAGGCCGCGCACGCCTTGGCGTCGCCGAGGACGCCGTGTCCGCGCGCCTCGACCGCGTGCAGCAGGGCCAGTACGGCCTGCGGCGCGGACGAGCCGACGCCCTGCTGGGCCACCCGCGCGAGTTGCACCGCCTCCCGGCCGTGCCCGAGGTAGACGGCCTGGCGGCTCATGGTGATCAGGACGAAGCTGCCGTAGGCCCGGTCACCGGCGGCCTGGGCCAGCCGGAGCGCCTGGACGAAGTAGCGCTGGGCGAGCCCGTGGGCGGCGATGTCGTAGGACGTCCAGCCGGCGAGCCGGGTGAGATCGGCGGCGGCGGCGAAGAGCCGCCGCCCGGTGGCCTCCCCGTACGTGCCGCGCAGCATCGGCTCGGTCTCGTGCTCCAGGTACCGGACGAGGGCCTGCCTGGCGTGGCCGCCGCCGTAGGCGTTGTCCAGGGTGCGGAAGAGCTCGGCGACCGAGCGCAGGGCGGCGACGTCACCGCTGCTGACCTTCTGCCCGGAGCCCCGCTCGGTCTGCCGCTGCCGGGGGACGCCTGGGGGCCCGGAGCCGAGGACGGCCGGGGAGCCGCCCGGCCCGTACGGTCCGGCGGGCCGGGACGGGGTGGGCCCGCGCAGGCCGTGCCGGACGCCGGGCCCGGGGCCGCCCTGTTCGGGCACTCCGGGCACGGGCCCTGTGAGGCCACTCCCGGCACCGTACGCACCACCGTGCGCTCCCGGCACCGTGCGCGGCCCGGTGTGCGCCTGGACGGCGCCGTGCGCCCTGCCGGCCCCGCCCGCGACGGCGGCGGCCTCACCGGCCCGCCCCACCCACTCGTCCGCGCGCCCGATCAGCCAGTCCCGGCTGGGGACGACCAGCCCCGCCGGGGTGAAGGCGATCTTCCGCAGCTCCGCATGGCTGCCCGAGTCCTTGCGCCACAGTCCGCTGACGATATCGACCGCCTCGGTGGGGGTGGCCGCGAACTCCAGGCCCGCGTAGACGGGCGCGCAGGCGTCCAGGCCGAGGTCCTGCGCGGAGAGCCGGCGGCCGAGCCGCCTGGTGAAGACCTCGGCGATCAGCGCGGGGGTGGTGCCGCGCGGCTGCTGCCCGCGCAGCCAGCGGGTCACGGAGGTCTTGTCGTACCGCAGGTCGAGGCCGTGTTCGAGGCCGAGCTGGTCCACCCGGCGGGCGAGGCCGGCGTTCGAGAATCCGGCTTCGGTGATGAGCGAGGCGAGTCGGCGGTTGGGGGTGCGCTGCGGAGGTCGTTCCGACATCAGCTGTAGGGTCTCCTGCCTTCGGGGCCGGGCGGGCAGCCCCTCAGGGACTGTTCTGCGTTCTCCCCGCGGCGTCGCGGTGCTGGGCCCTAGGGAACGGCGCGAATTTAGCGGCCCTCGGGGCAGCCCCGGCCGCCTTCGCTCCACATTCATCCGATCGTGTGAGGATTGAGGGCGGCGCTGACGGGAACCACCTGCCGGGCCTCCGCTCCGACGCCGGTCGTACAGTGGCCGGAGGCGCGATTCGGTGCATGGTGACGTGACGACGGGACACCCCGGCCCCGGCACCGCAAATAGAGAGGCTGCTGTCGTGACTGAGCTTCGGTTCGTCCGTCTGGGATTCGGCGAGGATGCCGTCGACTACCAGGAGGCCTGGCAGAAGCAGCGCGAGGTGCACGCGGCACGGTTCGAGGACACCGTCCCCGACACCTGCCTGCTGCTGGAGCACCCGCCCGTCTACACCGCGGGCCGGCGCACCGCCGACAGCGAGCGGCCGCTGGACGGCACCCCGGTCATCGACGTGGACCGTGGCGGCAAGATCACCTGGCACGGCCCGGGCCAGCTGGTCGGCTACCCGATCCAGAAGCTGCCGCGCCCCGTGGACGTCGTCGCGCACGTCCGCCGGCTGGAGGAGGCGCTGATCCGTACGGCCGCCGAGTTCGGCGTGGAGACCAGCCGGGTCGAGGGCCGCAGCGGCGTCTGGGTCCTCGGCGACCCGGTCGATCAGCGCCCGGCGATCGGCGGGCTGTCCCTCGACTTCGACCCCCGGCTGCAGGACGAGGAGTTCGACGCCCGGCTGAACGGCCCCGAGTACGCCCCGTCCAACGCCGGCCAGCGCCGCGAGGACCGCAAGCTCGCCGCGATCGGCATCCGGGTCGCCAAGGGCGTGACCATGCACGGCTTCGCCCTCAACGTGAACCCGGACAACACCTCGTTCGACCGGATCGTGCCGTGCGGCATCAGGGACGCGGGCGTCACCTCGCTCGCGTACGAACTGGGCCGCGACCTCACGATCGCCCAGGTGCTCCCGGTCGTCGAGAAGCACCTGCGGGACATCCTGGAGAACGCCGAGCTCGCCCCGCGCACCATCGAGCGCACGGCCGATGCCGTGGCCACGGCCTGACCCTCGGAGCACCTCTCCGGGAATAGGCCCTGCCGGCCACAGGTTGGGCAGACGTAAAGCCGTTTGAACTACGGGCGTACCCTGGTGTTCGCCGAAGAATCCAATGCAGCGAGAGCAAAGGGGAGTGCCGGAGTGTCCGCTGTCGCACCCGACGGGCGCAAGATGCTGCGCCTCGAGGTCCGGAACAGCCAGACCCCCATCGAGCGCAAGCCCGAGTGGATCAAAACCCGGGCGAAGATGGGCCCCGAGTACAACCAGTTGCAGAAGCTCGTGAAGAGCGAGGGTCTGCACACGGTGTGCCAGGAGGCCGGCTGCCCCAACATCTTCGAGTGCTGGGAGGACCGCGAGGCCACGTTCCTCATCGGCGGCGACCAGTGCACCCGGCGCTGTGACTTCTGCCAGATCGACACGGGCAAGCCGCAGGCGCTGGACCGGGACGAGCCCCGCCGCGTCGGCGAGTCGGTCGTCACGATGGACCTGAACTACGCCACCATCACGGGCGTCGCGCGCGACGACCTGGAGGACGGCGGTGCCTGGCTGTACGCGGAGACCGTGCGCCAGATCCACGCGCTGACGGCGGATCGGGAGGGCGGCCACACCAAGGTCGAGCTGCTGATCCCCGACTTCAACGCGGAGCCCGAGCAGCTCGCCGAGGTCTTCTCCTCGCGCCCCGAGGTACTGGGGCACAACGTGGAGACGGTGCCGCGGATCTTCAAGCGGATCCGCCCCGGCTTCCGCTACGAGCGTTCCCTGGAGGTCATCACCCGCGCCCGCGAGGCCGGTCTGGTGACGAAGTCCAACCTGATCCTCGGCATGGGCGAGACCCGCGAGGAAGTCAGCCAGGCACTCCAGGACCTGCACGACGCGGGTTGCGAGCTCATCACGATCACGCAGTACCTGCGGCCGACGCCGCGCCACCACCCGGTGGAGCGCTGGGTCAAGCCGCACGAGTTCGTGGAGCTCAAGGAGGAGGCCGACGAGATCGGCTACTCCGGCGTGATGTCCGGACCGCTGGTCCGCTCCTCGTACCGCGCGGGCCGGCTGTTCCAGCAGGCGATGGAGCGGCGCGGCGCGGTGGCCGCGGCGCCGACCGCGTAACGGCACCGTGTGAATCCGGGCACAAGAAGCTACTGAACAGTAACGGCTGAATCGACGCGGCCCACACGCTCCTCGCAGGCCGGAGGCGCGGATGGGCCGCGTCGGCGTGCGCGGCGCCGATATCAAGGTTTCATTGGTGTTTGACCGACCGGTCATGCGCTGGTAACACCAAGCAGTGACCCTGGATGCACGCAGCGCAGTGGTTTCGGGGCCACTGCCGCCCTGCGCCCCGTATCCAGTCCGCGCAGCACACTCCGCCCGCCGGGCACCACCGGTGAGCGCATTCGTTCCGAGGGGAATTCCACGATGCAGGCCGCGCCGGTACGCGCCACCGCCCTTCCGTCCGTCACCGATGCCCTCCGCGCCGTCGAGTCGCTGCTGCTGAGCAGCGGCCAGCGCACCGCCCGCCGCAACGCCTGGACGGCGGTCCTCGAAGACCGCCGCCGGGCCAAGGACCGGGTCGAGTCCGAGTACGTACTGGAGGCCGTGGCCGACCACCGTTCCTAGGCCACGTAAACTTCCTTGCATGGCGAGGAAGGCAAAAACCACTGAAGGCGCGGACAGCGCCGAGAACGCGGGGCGGCTCAAGCAGATCGCCCTGACCTACAAGATGACCAGGCGGACCGACACCAAGATCGGTCTTGTCGTCGCGGGTGTGGGAATCGTCACCTTCGGTGTCCTCCTCGCGATCGGTTTCTTGATCGACCACCCGATCTACCTGGGCATCCTGGGCTTCGTGCTCGCCCTCCTCGCGATGGCTATCGTCTTCGGACGGCGTGCCGAGCGGGCGGCCTTCGGGCAGATGGAGGGACAGCCGGGTGCCGCGGCGGCCGTACTGGACCGCGTGGGCCGCGGCTGGACGACGACGCCTGCGGTCGCGATGAACCGCAGCCAGGACGTCGTCCACCGTGCCGTGGGCAAGGCGGGCATCGTGCTGGTGGCCGAGGGCAACCCGAACCGGGTGAAGGGCCTGCTCGCGGCCGAGAAGAAGAAGATGGCGCGCATCGTGGTCGACGTACCCGTGCACGACATCATCGTCGGCAACGACGAGGGTCAGGTGCCGCTCAAGAAGGTGCGCACCAAGATGCTCAAGCTGCCGCGCGTCCTGACCGGCCCGCAGGTGACGGCGGCCAACGACCGGCTGCGCGCGATGGGCGACCTGATGAGCAACATGCCGCTGCCGAAGGGCCCCATGCCTAAGGGCATGCGGATGCCGCGCGGCGGAAAGATGCGCTGAGCGGACTGAGAGACCGAAACGAAGAGGGCGGGTCGCCAACCAGTGGTTCGCGACCCGCCCTCTTCGTTTCGCTTCGTTCCGGTCTCCCGGTCTCAGATGCGGACCTGAACGGCGCGGGCCAGCCGGTCGTGCAGTCCGCGGCCGTCGCGGTCCCAGACCAGGGCCGGGATCACCAGGCACAGCAGCAGGCTGCGCACCAGCACCCGCCCGAACCCCAGGCGCCCGCCGTCCTCGGCGACGACCTTGATGCCCAGCAGGCGCTTGCCGGGCGTGCAGCCGATGGTCCCGACGGTGAGCACGCTCAGTACGAGGAAGACGCCGAGCGCCCAGTTGCCCGTCGCCTGCTGGTCACCGCGAGCGAACAGCCCGTATGCGATCAGCAGGCACAGGGCCCAGTCGACGAAGATCGCGCCGAAGCGCCGCCCGAGCGGGGCCACGGCGCCCGGTCCCTGCTCGGGAAGCCCGAGCCGCTTGCCCCGGTACCCGAAGTCGGCGCCCATCTCCTCGGCGGCCGCACGCGGCCCGGAGAGCCACGATCCGATTGCTTGCCTGTTGTCCACCCGACCACGGTACTGCGCCCGCCTCCGGCCCCGGCGGGGCGGGGCCCGGGGCCGCCCCGGACACCCGGCCGAAACCGGTCCGGAACGCGCCGGGAACCGGCCGTCCCCGCGCTCATGAGGTGCCACTCACACCCGGCTCGGTTAACTTCGGCGAAACAAATGGGTCATGCTTGAGAAATCCGGTCTGCCTATGGTCGGGTCCAGCGTGTGCCACCGCACTGGCCGCACAACGAGCTGCAACCCCGTCCCTCCCGGGCCGGGAGTAGGAGGAGTTGGATGTTCCAGAACGCCGACGACGTGAAGAAGTACATCGCCGACGAAGACGTCAAGTTCATCGACGTCCGGTTCTGCGACCTGCCCGGTGTGATGCAGCACTTCACCATCCCGGCGGCGGTCTTCGACCCGACCGAGGAGCTCGCCTTCGACGGCTCCTCGATCCGCGGCTTCCAGGCCATCCACGAGTCCGACATGGCGCTGCGCGCCGACCTGTCGACGGCCCGTGTCGACCCGTTCCGCCGCGACAAGACCGTCAACATCAACTTCTTCATCCACGACCCGATCACCGGCGAGCAGTACAGCCGTGACCCGCGGAACATCGCCAAGAAGGCCGAGGCGTACCTCGCCTCGACCGGCATCGCCGACACCGCGTACTTCGGCCCCGAGGCCGAGTTCTACGTGTTCGACAACGTCCGCTTCCAGACCTCGGCGAACGAGTCCTTCTACCACATCGACTCCGAGGCCGGCGCCTGGAACACCGGGTCGGAGGACAACAACCGCGGCTACAAGGTCCGCTACAAGGGCGGCTACTTCCCGACCCCGCCGGTCGACCACTTCGCCGACCTGCGTGCCGAGATCTCCATGGAGCTGGACAAGAACGGCCTCCAGGTCGAGCGCCAGCACCACGAGGTCGGCACCGCCGGCCAGGCCGAGATCAACTACAAGTTCAACACGCTGCTCGCCGCGGCCGACGACCTGATGCTCTTCAAGTACATCGTGAAGAACGTCGCCTGGCGCAACGGCAAGACCGCGACCTTCATGCCGAAGCCGATCTTCGGTGACAACGGCTCGGGCATGCACGTCCACCAGTCCCTGTGGGCCGGCGGCGACCCGCTGTTCTACGACGAGCAGGGCTACGCGGGCCTCTCGGACATGGCGCGCTACTACATCGGCGGCATCCTGAAGCACGCCCCGTCGCTTCTGGCGTTCACCAACCCGACGGTGAACTCGTACCACCGCCTGGTCCCCGGCTTCGAGGCCCCGGTCAACATGGTGTACTCGCAGCGCAACCGCTCCGCCGCGATGCGCATCCCGATCACGGGCTCCAACCCGAAGGCCAAGCGCGTCGAGTTCCGCGCCCCGGACCCGTCGTCCAACCCGTACCTCGCCTTCTCGGCCCTCCTGATGGCCGGCCTGGACGGCGTCAAGAACAAGATCGAGCCGCCGGAGCCGATCGACAAGGACCTGTACGAGCTGGCTCCCGAGGAGCACGCCAACGTCCAGCAGGTCCCGACCTCCCTCCCGGCCGTGCTCGACGCCCTGGAGGCGGACCACGAGTACCTCCTGGCGGGCGGCGTCTTCACGTCCGACCTGATCGAGACGTGGATCGACTTCAAGCGCACGCAGGAGATCGCCCCGATCCAGCTGCGCCCGCACCCGCACGAGTTCGAGCTGTACTTCGACCTCTAGGCCGCAGTCCCGGGTGACCTGGTCCGACGTCCTGGAAACAGGATGTGACCACCACCCGGCCGATGCTCCGGCCCGATGCCGGAAACGCTGCGAGGGCCGCTGCCCCCTGGTCGGGGCGGCGGCCCTCGTCGGCTTTTACCGGCTGTCGCGTGCTCCGTCAGGCCCCCTTCATCCCACGGTGGGGGCGAGTGCCTTCCAGAAGGCGTAGTGGTGGTCGCCTGCGAAGTCGGTGCGTCCCATGCGGTCGGACGCGAGCCGCTGCACATAGGGACCGCGGGTCGTGAACCGCTTCCACGTGGGCAGGCCGTCTCTGTTCATCTGCCCGGTGGACGCGAACCGGCTCCAGTAGGCGGTCACCGTGTCCGACAGCCCTGCCTGCACGGTGTCGAGCGGCTCATACAGGTCGTTCTCCAACAGGTAGGCCAGGTCGACCATGTGGCCGGTGCCGAGCGAAAAGCTCGTCGGTCGCGGCACTCCCCTGAAGTACGGTGACGCGGCCTCCGCGAAGTCGTAGGCGTAAACGGGGGTGTAGCGGGCCAGCGCGCGCTGGGTGTCGAGCGCCGCGGTCGACCACTCCGAGTCGGTCAGCACGGCCGACAGTGCCGCTCCGGGGGCCGGGTGGTCCGCCACCGGGTACTCGGCCAGGACCGCGGCAGCGTCCTTCCCGAACTGCTCGGCGACCTTCTCGGCGTACCCGTCGGCGGTCAGCGGCTTCCCCGTCATGGTCTCGTCGAGTCCGGCCAGACCGCTCATCTCGTCGTGCGTGGAGCCGTGCAGCACAGGTACGCGGGCGAACCGCCCGGCGGCGATCGCCTGCGCCGGGGGCTCGGGCAGCACCTTGCCGTCCACCACGGGTCGATAGCCGTCGTGTCCTGAGGCGGATGCCTCGATCAGCTCGGCGGTGGACCTTCGCCGCAGACAGGAGTCAAGGGTGCGCGCACCGTCGCAGCCTGCGGCTTTGGCGACAGCGCGACCGTTCACCTCCGCCTGCGTGCGGGTGAACGAGCCGTCCGGCCCGACGCAGCCCGCACTCTGCACGATGGCCTTGCTGAAGAGCCCACGGGCTCCGGGCGATACCAGCTGGGCGCAGACGCTGTAACCGCCGCCGGACTGCCCCATGATCGTGACATTGCGGGAGTCGCCGCCGAAGGCACTGGCATTGCGGCTGACCCATTTCAGTGCGGCCTGCTGGTCGAGAAGACCGAGGTTGGCCGGGGCGCGCAGACCGGGCGCGGCGAGGAAGCCGAACGCCCCGAGCCGGTAGTTGATCGTCACGACCACCGCGCCCTGCCGCGCGGCGGCCAGCTTGGCCGCGCGGTAGGTGGCGCCGTCGCCGTAGGTGAAGCTGCCGCCGTGAATCCAGACGATGACCGGCAGCCGCCCCTTCGTCCGGCCGGCCGGGGTCGTGACGTTCAGGTAGAGGCAGTCCTCACTGCCGCCGCCCTCGATCGAGATGGGCTGGTCGGTCGGCTGCGCGCAGGCGTTCTTCGGGGTGCGGGCGTCCAGCGGCGTCGACCAGTGACGCACCGGCTGCGGCTCCTTCCACCTGCGCTCTTCGGTGGGTGGGGCGGCGTAGGGGATGCCCTGGAACGTACGCACCGCACCGGCGACCACGCCCTGCACCGGGCCCTCGGCGGTCGTCACCCGGGTGGGGGTGTCCTCGTTTCGACGGTCCGCGGAAGCACGGCCGCCCGTGTACACCGTGGCGGCGAGCGTCGCGGAGACAGCGACCGCGGCAAGGGCTGTGACGCGGAACTTCCTGGTTCTCATCCGTGCTCCTGGGATCGGCGTGACCTTCGACGCCGGGAACGGTAGCCAGGCTTTGGGCAACTGCGCAAGACGGTCGCCCAATACGTTTGTATGAGTCGATCGCCTGAGTCAATCGTCTGGCACAAACGCGCAGATCATTGTTAGGCTCCGCCGCATGGGAAACCGGGAAAAGCTGCTGGAGGCCGCCAGGCAGTGCCTCTTCGAAAAGGGCTACGAGCGCACGACGGTCCGCGACCTCTCCTCCACGGCAGGCGTCAGCATGGCGGCGATCGGCTATCACTTCGGCTCGAAGGAGGCGCTGCTCAATCAGGCGCTCTTCGAGGCGCTCGACTCGGGAGACCATGCCTTCGGGCCGTCAGCAGGTGACGCCGGCCTCGGCGCCCTGTGGCGGCGGCTGATCGAGGCGTTCTCGGCCAACCAGACGTTCTGGATCGCCAATCTGGAGACCGTCCTGCGTGCGCAGCGCGATCCGGAACTGCGTGAACAGGTGGCCGCCGGGCTGCGGCAGGGGCGCAGCGGCATGGCGCGCGAGGTCACCGGAATCGCCGAGGCCGAGCTCCCCGAAGCCACGGTCCGCGCCCTCGGCTCGGTGCAGCTCGCCCTCGTCAGCGGCCTGATGATGCAGCACCTCACCGACCCCGGGTCCGCGCCCACCGCCGACGAGGTGCTGGCGGGTCTGCGGGCGCTGGCCACGTACCTTCCCGAGGAGGCGTGAGTCCCGTCGTCCGGGACTACGCGCCTCCCACCATCACTTGCTGTCCACGATCTGGATCAGGTTGCCGCACGTGTCGTCCAGCACCGCGACCGTCACCGGCCCCGCCTCCAGCGGCTCCTGGGTGAAGCGCACTCCGAGGCCGCGCAGCCGGGCGAACTCCGCGGGGACGTCGTCCACGGCGAAGGAGGCGGCCGGGATGCCGTCGCGGACCAGGGCCGTCTTGTAGGGCTTCACCGCGGGATGGCCGTCCGGCTCCAGGAGGAGTTCGGTGCCGTCGGGGTCGTCCGGCGAGACCACGGTCAGCCAGCGGTCCTTGCCGACCGGGACCTCGGCCTTCTTCACGAAGCCCAGCACGTCCGTGTAGAAGCGCAGGGCCTTGTCCTGGTCGTCGACGAAGACGCTGGTCAGATGGATCCTCATGGGGCTCTCCCGTCGTCGGGCCCGGTCGGTCGGTCCGCGTCCGGGGCGTGGGCGTCACTCATGACGGCACGGTACGCGGTCGCTGCGGCCCCGATCAGCACGATCGGTAACCGCCCCTGTCGACGGTCAGTGCCGCAGTGCCCTGCCCACCTCGGCTTTGGTGTCGCCGTCGAGTTTGCGGTTGCTGCGGGCCGTGGCGTCCTTGGTCCCCTTCGAGGGCACGTCGTCGACCGTCACCACGACCGTGTCCTGCAGCTTGCCGTCCGGGGCCTTGAAGTTGACCTGCACGGCGTAGGACTGCGTGGAACCGGTGCCGTTCGTCACGGTGATCTTCGAGGTGGCGTGGCCGTCCTTGTCGGTGGCGGGGGCGCCCGCCCTGACGTCGCCGCTCGCGTTCACGCCGTCCTTGAAGCTGTTCAGCTTGTCCTCGGCGGCGGCCGTCGCCGAGGCGACCACGTCGGCGCCCCGGGAGGCGACGGACGATGCGGCCGATGCCGCCTTGGACACCGTGCTGGACGCGCTGTCCCCGTCGTCCGAGCATGCCGATGCCGTGAACGCCACCGTCATCGCCACCAGTACCGCGCTCGCGCCCCGTACGCCTCGCCTCGTCATCACGCCTCCCAGGACTTGTCCGTCGGCCCAAGTCAAGGCGGCCGCAGGTGGGGGCGCATGCGGTGTAGGCCGGACGGGTGAGGGGGTCGCGGCGGTGGGGTCGCGGGCGGGGTGCGGACCACCGAGGCTGGGGTGATGAGCGAGCAGGCCGCCCCCGGTGCACCAGCGCCGCCGCCCCCGAGGAGGCGGCGGCTGTGGCCGTGGGTGCTGCTGTTGATCGCCGTGCTGCTCGCGCTCGGGGCCGGTGCGGTCTCCGCCGTGCTGGCCCGTGAGGTCTCGGCGGAGAGCTCGCGCACCGTACACATCCGGTACGAGGTCACCGGCGCCGCCGAGGACGTGACGCTGACGTACAGCACGTGGAAGGGCGAGGAGCTGTCGACCGCGCGGCTGAGGCTGCGGAGCCTGCCGTGGACCGGGGAGCTCGACACCAAGAGCTTCATGCGTGGCGGTTCGTTCGTCGTCAGTCTCGGGAAGTCGGGTGGTGACGTGGCCTGTTCGGTGACGGTGGACGACGGCATCCGCCGCACCGACAGGGCTTCGGGCGCCTTCGCCACCGCCACGTGCAGCGGGTACTGAGCAGGGACTGTGCCCCTGGGGCACAGTCCCTGACGGTCGGCCGGGCGACCGGTCAGCGGCCGTAGCGGATGAGTGCGCGGACCATGCGGCAGGTGGTGTCGGACGGCGGGTGGATGGCGAGGCGCTCAGCGGCCGTGCGTATCCGGGCGTTGCTCGCGCTCGACGGGTGGTAAACGCCCACGTCGAGCAGGGCGATCGCCAGGCGCATCGCCTTCAGGCGGCGATTGTGGGAGACGTACCACTCACGGGGACGGCCGGCGGGGAGCGGCTTCTTCTTCAGGGGTGTGTCGAGCGGCTTGGTCGTGACTGCGGCTACGGCCATTGGCAACCTCCTGGCGCGGTGGTGGAACCCTCACGAACTACCCCCATTTTACTGCCCACCACTGACAATCACCCCTGGCCAGAGGGGTTTTCGCAGGGTCCATCGCGTACCTTTGGCCCCATGGAGATCTGGATCAATCCTGCCTGTTCCAAGTGCCGCAGTGCGCTGACGCTGCTCGACGCGGAGGGTGCCGACTACACCGTCCGCCGCTACCTGGAGGACGTCCCGTCGACGGACGAGATCCGGGCCGTACTCGACCGGCTGGGGCTGGAGCCGTGGGACATCACGCGGACGCAGGAGGCGGACGCGAAGGAGCTGGGGCTCAAGGAGTGGCCTCGTGACGCGGATGCGCGGGAGCGCTGGATCACGGCCCTCTCCGAGCATCCGAAGCTCATCCAGCGGCCGATCATCACGGCTGAGGACGGCACGGCCGTGGTCGCGCGCACGGATGAGGCGGTACGGGACGCGATGGGGCGCTGAGGCGGTCTGTCCGGTCCTCCTCAGCCCAGGCCGTCGAGGAACTGAGCCAGCTCGCGGTTCAGTTCGGCCGCCGTCGGCTCGTGGAGCGGCAGCGCATGGTGGGAGACGCTGGGCAGGACGATTGTCTCCGCGTGCGGCAGCAGCCGGCGCGCGGTGGCCGCCACCCGGGCCGCGTCATGGGCCCGGCTGTGCTCGGCGAGCAGGATCAGGGCCGGTACGTCGAGTACCCGCAGCGCCTCGGGGGACGGGCGCGGTCCGGTGACCGGCCGGGCCGCGGGGAATCCGGCCGCCGCCTCGCGCAGCCGCAGCCAGGCCGGGTCGAGTGCGGCGCCGCCCGTCTCCCATGCCAGGAAGGCGCGCGTCCGTGCTGGGCTCGGGCGCAGCAGCATCGGGAGCGCGTGGAGGAGATAGCCGGGGCGGAAGCCGGAGAAGCAGCCGGTCGGGTCGACGAGGACCAGTTTGTGTACCCGGTGAGGTGCGTGCAGGGCGTACTGCAGGGCGATCCAGCCGCCGTACGAATGGCCGCACAGGGCGGTGGACTCGGCACCCAGGCCGTTCAGTACCGCGTCGAGCCAGGCGTTCAGGTCGTCCACGGTGCGGATGGCCCGCGTCCCGCGCTCCCCCGCCACGCTGCGGCCCGGTTCGCCCACGAGGTCCACGGCGTGCACCCGGTGGCTGCGGCCCAGTTCGACGGCCTGGGCGTACCAGACCGTCGAAGTCGAACCGCCGCCGGGCAGCAGGAGCAGGGGCGGTGCGTCCTTGGGCCCGTAGCTGTTGAGGTGGGTGGTGCCGTACGGGGTGGGGATGTCTGTCTGCGCCGTTCCGGCGGGCCACTTGGCCGTGATGACCTCGTCGTACGCCGCGAGGAAGGCGGCGTCGCCGGTTGCGGGCCGTGGGCTGGAAGTCATGAGGTGCTCCCGGCCTGCGCCTCGGCGTCCGCGAGCAGTTCCGTCAGCCGGAGCCCGAACCGTACGTCGCAGGGGTGCGGCTCCCCCGTACGCACCGATTCGATCAGCGCGTCGACCGCTGCGCCGAACGCCCCGGCGGCGCCCTCCCACCGGGGCAGGCCGACGACGCCGTGCTCGCCCCTGAGCTCGATCCCCACCCCGGCCGCCGCCACCGGCGCGGCCAGCGTGAGCGTCACCGTGCTGGAGGCGCCGGAGGTGTGGCGCAGGACGAGGTGGTGGGTGCCGGCGGGGCCTCGGACCGCGGTCAGGGCGGTGATGTCGCCGAGTACCGGGATGAGGACCGAGAGCGCGTGCGGGCCGACGTCCCACAGGCCGCCCTTCTCGCGGCGCCAGGGGGACACGGCGTACTCGCTGTCCGCGCCAGGTGCCCACAGGGCGCCGATCCACTCGGCGTGCGCGGTGAACCAGCCGCCGGCCGCGCCCTGTTCGGCGATCCAGTCCGCGGTCTCCGGGGCGAACCGCAGCGTGCAGAAGACGATCGAGGCGACCCGTGCCTGTTCGGCGGCCTCGGCCACCGCGCGTGCGCCCTCGACGGTCGTGGCCACCGGCTTGTCCATCAGCAGATGGCAGCCGGCCGCCGCGGCCCGGGCGGCCAGGGGCGCCTGGACGTCGGGCGGCAGGGCGAAGGCGACGGCGTCGCTCGCGGCGAAGAGCTCGTCGAGCCCCGCGTCACCCGTGTACGCCGTCGCGCCGTGCGCGGCGGCGAGCTCCTCGGCGGCCTCGGCCCTCCGGCCCCACACCCCGCTGAGTACGACGCCGGGGTGGGCGGCGAGGGCGGGGGCGTGGGTGATGCGGGCCCAGGGGCCCGTACCGACCAGGCCGATACGCAGGGGGGTCACGGGTGTCGTCATGGGACCAGTGTGCCCGGTACGCCCGACCGCCCGGGAGGTCCGGCCCTCCGGAACGGGGAGGAGGCCGGAGCCCCGGGCCCTGTATACGACGGGGCGAATATTCGGCGTCCGGCGGCGCCCACGGCCGGTAGGCCTTGCACAGGAAACCTCGGTAACACGGGGTTCACATGAGGGCAACGGTCGGGAAATCGCGCCTTGCGAAGCTGCGCTGCATAGACCGCAGCACCCGCGCAAAGGATGGGCTTCCGTGACGTTCAAGGCTGAGTACATCTGGATCGACGGCACCGAGCCGACCGCCAAGCTCCGTTCCAAGACCAAGATCATGCCCGGTACCCCCTCGTCCGACGTGGCGGAGCTGCCCATCTGGGGCTTCGACGGGTCGAGCACCAACCAGGCCGAGGGCCACGCCTCCGACCGGGTGCTGAAGCCGGTCTTCACGTGCCCGGACCCGATCCGCGGCGGCGACGACGTCCTGGTCCTGTGCGAGGTCTTCCACATCGACATGACCCCGCACGAGTCCAACACGCGGGCCTCGCTGCGCCCGGTCGCCGAGCAGTTCGGCGCCCAGGAGCCGATCTTCGGCATCGAGCAGGAGTACACGTTCTTCGACGGCCACCGGCCTCTCGGCTTCCCCGAGGGCGGCTTCCCGGCCGCGCAGGGCGGCTACTACTGCGGCGTCGGCGCGGACGAGATCTTCGGCCGCGACATCGTCGAGAAGCACCTCGACAACTGTCTGAAGGCGGGCCTCGCCATCTCCGGCATCAACGCCGAGGTCATGCCCGGCCAGTGGGAGTTCCAGGTCGGTCCGGTCTCTCCGCTGGAGGTCTCCGACCAGCTGTGGATCGCCCGCTGGCTGCTCTACCGCACCGCCGAGGACTTCAACGTCTCCGCGACCCTCGACCCGAAGCCGGTCAAGGGCGACTGGAACGGCGCGGGTGCGCACACCAACTTCTCCACCAAGGCGATGCGCGAGGGTTACGACGCGATCATCACCGCCTGCGAGTCGCTGGGCGAGGGCTCGAAGCCGATGGACCACGTCAAGAACTACGGCGCGGGCATCGACGACCGGCTGACGGGCCTGCACGAGACCGCCCCGTGGAACGAGTACAGCTACGGCGTCTCCGACCGCGGCGCCTCGGTCCGTATCCCGTGGCAGGTCGAGCAGGACCGGAAGGGCTACATCGAGGACCGCCGCCCGAACGCCAACGTCGACCCGTACGTCGTCACGCGGCTGATCACCGACACCTGCTGCGCCGCGCTGGAGAAGGCCGGCCAGGTCTGATCCCGCCGCAGCAACCGTCCGCACGAAGGGGCGCCCACCGGTTGGTCCGGTGGGCGCCCCTTCGCGTACCCGGGGGCGCTGTCAGTGCGGTGTGCCAGGCTGGTCGCATGCTCGAAATCAAGATCGCGACCGAGAACCAGCAGACACACACCCGCCCTTCGGGCCAGGAGTTCAGCGAGCTGGTGCACCGGATCGGCCTGACCGGTGACCGCTTCCTGGTCGTGCAGCGGATACCGGACATCCCGGGCACGTTCATCCAGGTGTGGCACGAGGCCGGCGGGGCGTACGACGTGGAGCACCGCACCGGCGGAGCCGCCACCCATGTCCGCGCCCTCGTCGGGACACCCGAGCAGGTCGCCGCACTGATGGCGCGCTGGGCCCGCCGGGAGCCCGGGTGGGACACGGGAATCGGCTGGGAGAGCGCCGGACTCCCGGAGCCGGAGCCCGTACCGGAGATCGCGGCCGACATCCGCGAGGAGTTGGAGGAGCGCGTGCGCGAGTTGGTCCACGGCGGATACGGCACGGTGGCGGATATCACCGAGTCGGCCGAGGACTACCTGGTGTGCGACGACGTGCATCCGGTGACACTCGCGCAGTCACGGCAGTTGGTGGAGCGGGTGTGGCTGGAGCGGGTCGAGGAGCAGCTGCGGTGGACGGACGTGACCGATCCGGACCGGCTGGAGCGGGCCTTCGCCGTCCTGGACGAGCGGGGAATCACCGCACGGGAGAATTTCGCGTGCTGCCGGTCGTGCGGAACCGGTGAGATCGGCGGGGAAGGGCGAAAGGACGCCCGGGGGTTCGTCTTTTTCCACGTCCAGGGTACGGACAGTGCGGTGACCGGACACAGACTGATGCTGTATTACGGCGGGTTCGACAAGTCCGCGGAGACGACGGCGGCGGTGGGCCGGGAAGTGGCGGCCGTGCTGGGGGAAGCCGGACTGACCGTGGAGTGGGACGGTTCACCGGACCAAGCGATCGAACTGACGGGTCTGGACTGGCGCAAGCGGCTGGTGGGCTGAGGGAAGGTGGGCGCGAGGTGAGGAAGGTAACGCGGACGGCCCGTATCGACGGGTGAGAGAAGCCTGCTGCCGCGCCCTGTTCTCTGGTTCAATGGGGACATGGCCAGCATCCAGCACACCTCGTCAGGTCGCAGCGACCTCGAGCCGTTCTGGCCCTCCCGTCAGCATCACGACTTCGACCGGGTGTGTTGCCGCGCGTTGAACGCGCAGGCCCTCTAACACCGCTCACCCCGGTCTTCGGTCCGCGCGCACGAAGCAAGTCCGTCCACAGACGACTCCCTCGCGCGAAAGAGCTGACCCTCATGGCGAACGCCCGTACCTTCTCCGCCGCAGTCGCTGCCACCGCAGCGCCGTCGACGACCGCTGCGACCGCTTCCGCCCGTCCCCTCTCCCCCAACCGGCCCCGGCTGCGCGCCGTGGCCCCCGACGAGGTCGTCCGGCCCGCCGACGTCTCCGCGTTCCTGACTCCGGGCGCCACCTGGCTGCCCGCGCCCCAGCACACCGTGCCCGAGCTGCCCGGCCGGCCGGCGATGGTCGGTTACCTGGTGCTCGTCCCCGCCGACCAGCAGCCGGCCATCGCGGCCGCGGCCGCCCAGTACGTGGTGCCGGAGGTGCTGGAGGACTCGGGGGCCGGGCCGGTGCGGATCGACTCCGTCCAGCGCACCGCCGCGGTGAACGGGAACACGCTCGACCTCACGTACCTGGAGTTCGAGCTCCTCGCCCATCTGGTGGCGCACCCCCACCGGGTGCACACCCGCGACCAGTTGGTGACCACGGTCTGGGGTTACGGGCACGTGGGCGACGGGCGCACCGTCGACGTCCACATCGCCCGGCTGCGCCGCAAGCTGGGCGCCGAGCACCGCCGGTCGATCCAGACGGTGCGGCGCGTCGGCTACAAGTACACGCCCCCTCCGTCCGTCCGGGCTCAGCCGTGCATCACCGGGGCCACCGCGCGGGCGGGCTCCGTCTCCGGCTCGCCGTGGGCCGGCTCCGGCAGGCGGCGCAGGGCGCGCGGGGTGCGCCAGTTCCGCTCGCCCAGCAGCGCCATCACGGAGGGCAGCAGGACCATCCGTACGATCGTGGCGTCCAGCAGCACCGCGACGGCCAGGCCAACGCCCATCTGCTGCATGTCCTGCATCGACAGCGTCCCGAAGACCGAGAACACCGCGACCATGATCACGGCCGCACCGGTCACCGCGCCGGCCGTGCGCCGGATGCCCTCGTCGATCGCGGCCCGGGTGGAGAGACCGCGGCCGTGGGCCTCGCGGATCCGGGAGACCACGAAGACGTGGTAGTCCATCGAGAGCCCGAACAGGACGACGAGGACGAACAGCGGCATCCAGGACTCGATCGCGCCGACCCCCTCCGATCCGATCAGCGAGGCACCCCAGCCGTGCTGGAACACGGCGGTCATCACACCGTAGGCGGCGGCCACGGAGAGCAGGTTGAGCAGGATCGAGGTCACGGCGATGACGTAACTGCGGAAGCAGAACAGCATCAGCAGGAAGGTGACCGCGGTGATGAAGAGGAAGACGGGCGCGATGCCGTGCTTCAGCTGGTCGTTGAAGTCCACGGACCCGGCCACCTCGCCGGTGACGTAGACGTGGGCGCCCGTGCCGTCGAACGCGGCAGGCAGCCGCTTCTCCCGCAGTTCGGTCAGGCCGGCCTCGCCGCCTGGCAGCGGTACCTCGATCTCCGCGACGTTCTGCGCCCGGTGGACGGTCACCTTGTCGAAGCCGGCCAGTGCCTTGCGTACGGCGGGGGCCTCGATGTTGTCGGCCTCGACGACCACCTGGGCGGGGGCGGGGCCGCCGGGGAACGTCTCGCTGATGTGGCGGTAGGCGACCGACAGCTGGGAGTCCGATCCGAACTGCTTCTCCAGGCCCAGCGACTCGGTCTTCATGCCGAGGGCGGGCGCGGCGAGCACCAGCAGGACGACGACCGAGGCGGCGGCGAAGAACTTCGGCTTGGACAGAACGGGCCGCAGCAGCTTCCCGGCGATCCTGCCGCTCTCCTTCTTGCCGCGCTTGTTGCGCCGGTTCAGCAGCGGTACCCGTCCGGCGTCGATCCGGTCACCCAGCCAGGAGAGCAGTGCGGGCAGGACCGTCACGGAGCCCATCATGGCGATGAAGACCACGATGATCGTGGCGAGGGCGAAGCCCTTGAACAGCAGCAGTCCGGACAGGAACATGCCGGCCATCGCGACCATCACGGTCAGCCCCGACACGAGTACCGACCGGCCGCTGGTCGCCGCGGCGATCCGCAGCGCCGTCTCGGCGTCGCGCCCCGCGGCCCGCTCGTCGCGCTCGCGGCGCAGGTAGAAGAGGCAGTAGTCGACACCGACGGCGAAGCCCATCAGGAACATCACGGAGTACGTGGTCTGGAAGAGGTGCAGCTGGTGGCTGGCGAGCGAGAGCAGTCCGAAGGCGGCCATGCACGCGGTCAGCGCGAGTCCGACGGGCAGCAGGGCCGCGACGACGGCCCCGAAGGCAACCAGCAGGATGCCGAGCGCCAGGGGTACGGCGGTGAACTCGGCCTTCTTGAAGTCCTCGGAGAGCAGGTCACCGAGCCACTTCCCGGCGCTGGCCTCGCCGAACTGGTGGACCGTGACGTCCTTACGGTCCTCCTGGACCCCGGCCACTGCGTCCAGGACGGGCTGCACCCGGTCGGCGGAGGTGGCCGCGTCGCCCTTCATCTCGAAGGTGATCAGCGCGTCCTTGCCGTCCTTGGACGCGACCGGTTCGGCGAGGCCGGTCACCTCACCGGTCTTCCCGAGGGCCGCGGTCAGCTCCTGTGCCGCGGTCCGCCAGCCGTTGGGCTCGGCCGACGACACCATGACGAGTTCGCCCGCCCGGTGGCCGAGGCCGGCGTCGGAGAGGATCTGTTCCGCGCGTGCCGAGTCGCCGGCGCCGTTCTCCGCGTTGGTCATCTCGACCATTCCCGACGCGCCGCCGATGCCCGCGGCGAGTATGACGAAGAGCAGCCAGCCGAGAATGGCCGTCTTGCGATGATGCGCGCTCCACACACCGATACGTGCCGCGAGATTACGCCTCATGGCGTTGTTCGCCCCCTGATGTAGACGTCGGACCGGACACCCATGAATCTAGGAATTCCGGGCCCGCCGCCCCAGCCGTCGGAGCCCCCACTCGGAGCGACGTAGGGCGAGGTCACGGGGGTGGTGGTAGGTACACCCCCACCGGGTGGCGGGACGGCTGACACCCACGGCCTCCGACGGGTCAGACTGTGTGCGGACCGGGGCCGGCACGACGAGATGAGGGATCACGATGGACGCGAAACGGGGACGGGTACGGGCCACGCTGCTGGCCGCCGGGCGGGGGCTGGTGCTGTCGGTCGTCTCGCTGGCGGGGTCACTCACGCTGTTCGTCCTGACGGTGCTCTCCATCGCCTTCATCCTGCTGGGAGTCGGCCTCGTCACCACCCCCTGGGTGCTGACGGCGGTCCGCAAGCACGCCAATCAGCGCCGGCTGCTGGCCATCACCTGGTCGGACGTCCGTATCCCGGTCCCGTACCGGCCGCTGCCGAAGGATGTGCGCAGCGGGTTCACCGGGCAGGTGGAGCGGACCACGCTGATGCTGAAGGACCCGGCGACCTGGCGGGACATCCAGTGGCTGATGGTCGACATGACCGCCGGCTACGTGGTGGCGACCCTGGCGGCGGCACTTGTGCTCTACCCGGTGGAGGGTTTCGTCCTGGCGGCGGGTCTGTGGCGGGTCTACACGGACGACCGGTACTGGTACGCGTTCGTGCCCGTCGACAGCCAGGCTTCGGGGCTGGCTGCCGCCGCGCTCGGAGTGGCGCTCTTCGCGACCGGTGTGCTGCTGAGCGAGCGGCTGCTGCGGGTCCACTTCATGCTCGCCCGCTCGGTGCTGGCCCCCACCCATGAGCAGGAACTGGCCCGGCGCATCGACCGGTTGACCGAGACCCGGCACGAGGCGGTCGACACCGCCGCCTCTGAGCTGCGGCGGATCGAGCGGGACCTGCACGACGGGGCGCAGGCCCGACTGGTCGCCATGGGCATGAACCTCGGCACCATCGAGGCGCTGATCGAGAAGGACCCGCAGCAGGCGAAGAAGCTCCTGTCGATGGCGCGCGAGTCCTCGGCCGAGGCGCTGACCGAGCTGCGCGATCTCGTACGGGGCATCCACCCGCCGGTCCTCGCCGAGCGCGGTCTCGGGGATGCGGTCAGGGCGCTGGCGCTACGGATACCGATTCCGTCCGAGGTGGACGTGGAGATGGCCGGCCGGGCCGATGCCCCGGTGGAGTCGGCGGCGTACTTCGCGGTCAGCGAGGCCCTGACGAACGCGGCGAAGCACTCGGGCGCGGACCGGATCTGGGTGGACCTGAACCATGTCGACGGGATGCTGAGGATCTCGGTCACGGACAACGGGAAGGGCGGAGCGGCGGCCGGAGAGGGCTCGGGCCTGAGCGGTATCGAACGCCGACTCGGTACATTCGACGGCATCATGGCCGTCAGCAGCCCCGCGGGCGGCCCCACCATGGTGACCATGGAGATCCCTTGCGAGTTGTCCTAGCCGAAGATCTCTTCCTGTTGCGCGACGGCCTGGTGCGCATGCTGGAGGCGTACGATTTCGAGATCGCGGCCGCCGTCGAGACGGGGCCCGAACTCACCCGGGCCCTTGCCGAGTTGAAGCCGGACGTCGCCGTGGTCGACGTCCGGCTTCCGCCGTCCCACACGGACGAGGGGTTGCAGTGCGCCCTCGCGGCACGGCGGGCCAGGCCAGGTCTTCCGGTGCTCGTACTCTCCCAGCACGTCGAGCAGTTGTACGCGCGCGAGCTGCTGGCGGACGGCAACGGGGCGATCGGGTATCTGCTCAAGGACCGGGTCTTCGACGCCGACCAGTTCATCGACGCGGTGCGCCGGGTCGCGGCGGGCGGGACGGCGATGGACCCGCAGGTGATCTCGCAGTTGCTGTCGCGGCGCGCGCAGGACAAGCCGATGGGCGGGCTGACGCCGCGGGAGCGTGAGGTCATGGAGCTGATGGCCCAGGGCCGTTCGAACGCGGCGATCGCCTCACAGATGGTGATCACGGAGCGGGCGGTGGCCAAGCACACCTCGAACATCTTCGGGAAGCTCGGCCTGCCGCCGTCCGACGACGACAACCGCCGCGTTCTCGCGGTCCTCGCGTACCTGGACCAGGGGTAGGGCGTGGTGCCGGGTCGCGCATCCGGGCCGGGTCAGGGCCGGCCGGATGCGCGGGCTGGGGCCGGTCGTCGGACTGCCGTCGTCGCCCGGAGGGCGGCCGCGCGGCGTCAGGTGCGTGCTCTCGGCCTGCCGGCCCCGGGCCCCTGTACTGGACGTACCGGGGTCCGGGGCCGGTGCGGCGAGAGTGCGTGCATGGCGTCGCACGGCAGACGACAGTTTCACGACAGGCCCCAGGGGCCGGTCAGGAGCCGGCCGGCGTGGTGGTCAGATGCAGCGTCGTGGCTCCCAGGTGCGGCTTCGCCCTGGATTCCAGCACCTTGACGCGGACCGCGGTGGCGGTGACGGCCGCGGGGAGCGGCAGGATGCGCTCGTGGCCGATGGTGGTGCCGTCGGCGATCCGCTGCCAGGCCCCGTCGATCCGGGCCTCCACGGCGAACTTCTCGACCCGCTGGCCGTGCCGGATGTCCTCGCGGACCGCCACGCGGTCGAAGGTGTACGGGGCCGGGCCCTGGGTGCGTACGTCGGTGCCGTAGATCCGGCGCACGTCGTTGCCGAAGGCGGTCAGGGACGAGACGTCCGCCTCGGCGATCCGGCCGTCGGGCGTGGGCGGGACGTTGAGCAGGAGCGAGGCGTTGCGGCCGACGCTCTTCTCGTACAGGTTCATCAACTGGGCAGCGGTCTTGGGCTTTTCGTTCTCATGGTAGAACCAGCCGGGCCGGTTGGAGACGTCTGCCTCGGCCGGGTACCACTGGAGGTAGTTGACGTCCGGGCCGAGGAGCTTGGTCCGGGAGCCGATGTCGGGGTCGGTCGAGTCGTTGGGGAGGCTGCCGAGTCCCGTCCACGGGTCGGTGGCATGCGGGGTGACGCTCCACTCGGTCTCCCGGGCGACTCCGGACTCGTTACCGACCCATCGGACGCCCTGCGGGCCCTGGAAGACGACGGTGTTCGGCGACAGTGCCTTGACCATGTCGAACCACTGCTTGACGTCGTACTTCTGGGTGATGCCGGAGCCCGACCACGGGTTGGCGCCGTCGAGCCAGAGCTCCTCGACCGGACCGTACTGGGTGAAGATCTCGTACAGCTGGTTGAGGTAGTACGCGTCGTAGTCGTCGGCCTTCACCTCGAAGGTGGGCAGCTTGCCGCTCTTCACGCGGGCGGCTCGGTCGTCGCCGGGGACGAGGGTGGGAATCGTGCGCTCGGTGACGGCGCTGCCGTTGCCGAAGCGGCCCTGGCCGGCGGGGGCGCGGTCACCGTCCGCCAGTGCCATCCGCTCGGGCAGGCTCAGCGGCTTGCCCTCGGCCTGCTTGGCGCGGATCTTCTCGACCCATTCGGCGTGCCAGGCGTGCGGGAGTTCGGCGCCGTCGGAGGGCGAGAGGTAGAGGCCGACCTTCAGGCCCGCCTTGCGGGCCGCCTTCACATAGGCGGCGACGACGTCGGGGCTGCCGGGGCTGAGGGCGACCGAGTGGTCGGTGTAGCGGCTCGGGTAGAGGACGAACCCGTCGTGGTGCTTGACGGTGAGCATGACCTGCTCGACACCGGCCGCCTTGTAGACGCGCATCCACTGGTCGGCGTCGATGCTCTTCGGCGCGAAGAGCTTCTCGTCCTCCGTACCGGAACCCCATTCACGGTCGGTGAAGGTGTTCATACCGAAGTGCGTGAAGGCGGTGACCTCCCGCTGCTGCCAGGCCAGCTGCCCCGTGGTGGGGACGACGTTCGCCGCCTTCTCGATGATCCGCTCGGGGCTGTCGCACGCCTCGACCGTCATCTGCGACGCGGGGCGCACCGGCGCACCACACGGGGCAGCGGGCGATGACGACCGCTGGGGCGCGGGCTGCTGCGCCGTGGCCTGTACGGGGATGAGCGCGGCGGCCGCCGCCAGTGCGAGTGCGCTGAGCACATGGGTGCGTCGTGCCATGGTTCCCTCCCATTCACGACCACAAGTGGTCGGGTCTTTCGGGTGCCGACGCGTGCATGTTGCCGCACAGCGAGGCTCCCGGGAAGGGTGCGCGCTTGATACGTCCTATCTCTCGTCCATAAAGTCCAAGCCCTCGCCCGCAGGATCAGCCGTTGAACCAGGCCGCCATATCGAGCCGGAAGGCGTCCGCGGCAGCCATGGTGCGCAGGTCCGCCTCCATGGCGCGGACCCGCTCGGCCCCGAGCACCCGCATCCACTCCGCCCGCAGCCGGTCGAAGCCCTCGGCGGACCGCACCAGCATGTCGATCCCGCGCGGGGACAGCCGGACCAGCTTCCGGCGGCCGTCCTGCGGATCGTCGACGCGTTCGACGTACCCGAGGCCTTCTAGCTTCTCGACGGTCTTGCCGGCGGCCTGCTTGGAGACTCCCAGCCGCCGGCCGATCTCGCTGGCTGTCGACCCGCCGCGACCCACCGCCTGAAGCGCGTATCCGTACGCGGGCCCCATGTCGGGGTGCCCGTGCTCGGCCAGTTCGCGATGCAGCGCGTCGATGATCGAACGGAATCCGGCGAAGAGCAGAACGGGCAGCTCAAAGCCCGTCCCGGACTCGCCGGGGGCACCGTCCGCCCGCTCAGCCATTGCGAAACTCGACAACCTGGTTTACCTTTTCGTCAATCACGTTGTCGAGTTTACCGCGAGAGGTCACCCATGTCCGTGTCCGCGTTTCCCGACCACACCCTCGAATCCGCCCCCGCCGCAGCCCGACCCACCATGGCGGCCGTGACAAAGAAGCAGGGCTACCTGCCGACCGCGGTCGGCCGGCTCGCCCTGTCCCCGGAGCTGCTCAACGGCTTCCTGAAGATGAGCGCGCTCTTCGAGACGACGACCCTGGACCCGCTGTCCCGGGAGACCGTGATCATGACGATGGCCGACCGCAACGGCTGCCACCTCTGCGTGGCCATGCACACCGCGAGGCTCACCGCCCTCGGGGCCGAAGCCGACGTGATCACCGCGCTGCGGGTCGGAAGCCTCGTGCCGGACGAACGGCTGGAGGCGGTACGGCAGTTCACCCTGGCCGTCATCGAGACGAGCGGCGCCGTCGACGACCGCACGCTCCAGGCCTTCCTGGCGCACGGGTACACCTCCCGCAACGCGCTGGAAGTGGTCCTGGGTATCGGCGCCTACACCATGTCGACCCTGGCCAACCGCATGATCGCGGCGCCGATGGATCCCCAACTCGCCAAGTTCGCCTGACACTTGGCGCACAGGAATCCTTCCTCCTGTTGAACGGTCCGCGCACCGGCTCCGTATGGAACGTCACGCTTCTCCCCCGCGAAGCCTGAGGAGTCCGAGGAGTTCCATGGGACGCACATCGCGCAAGAAACGCTCCACCCTGGCCAACCGGGCGATCATCGCCTCGGCCGCACTGATCCTGGGCGGGGGTGGGCTGGCCGCGGTCAACGTCTACGCCTCTGCGGGCGAGGGCTCGTCCCGCTCGTCCCCCGGCCGGAACTGGCAGCCGGTGCGCCAGGCCTCCACCATCGACTGCCCCGAAGTGGTCAACGAGATCCCCGAGGTACCGGATCCGGCCCGGACAGAGGTCGACCGTGAACTGGCCGCCATGGACACCCAGATCACCGATGCCTACCGGGAGTTCGCTGACCGCCGGGACGGGATGGCGCGGGACCCGCAGCTCGCGCAGAATGCCGTGCTCGGCCCGCTGAAGGCCCGGCGCACCGCCAGCATCGACCGCATCGCGACCGCGATCGGCCGGAGTGCGCGGCGTCCGGAGGGCCTCGGCTCACTGGCCCCCTGCAGTCTGCGCGCGGACGACGAAGCGGACGAGCCGACGGACGACCCCACGGGTGACCCCACGGATGACGGTTCAAACGGCGACCAGGGCCAGGGCCAGGACGGCGGCGGCGGCGGCGGTGGCGGTGGCGGTGGCGGTGGCGGCGACGATCAGGGCCAGACCCCGGCCGGCAACGGCCCCGAGGACTCCGACTTCGTCGACATCCGGTCCGTCCAGCCGAATGCCGACAAGCCGGCCCGGCTCCGCGGCGCCTCCCGCGGCACCTTCACGACCGAGTGCGGGCGCAACCAGAACGGAAAGTTCAACCCCGACAACGTCATCGCCGCGCCCGGCGTGAGCAACGGCGCCCACCACATGCACGACTACGTCGGCAACCGGGCCACGGACGCCTTCTCCGGCGACGACGACCTCGCGGCCGGCGACACCACCTGCCGCAACCAGGGCGACCGGTCCACGTACTACTGGCCGGTGCTCCGCCTGCAGAACGGGGCGGCGGAGAACGACGCCGACGCCGACGGCGGGGGCAGGGACCAGAACACCGGGGAGATCCAGACCCCGTCCCAGGTCACGCTGAAGTTCGTCGGGAACCCCACCGGCAAGGTCACGGCCATGCCGCGCTTCCTGCGCATCATCACCGGCGACGCCAAGGCGTTCACCAACGGCGACGCCAACGCCAACGCCTCCTGGTCCTGCACCGGGTTCGAGGACCGGCAGCTCAAGGACAAGTACCCGATCTGCCCGGAGGGCAGTCAGGTCGTCCGCTCCTTCGCCTTCCAGAGCTGCTGGGACGGGCAGAACACCGACAGCGCGAACCACCGCACCCATGTGGCCTTCACCAAGGACGACGGGAGGTGTCCGAACGGCTTCCGGGCCATTCCGCAACTGGTCCAGCGGATCGTGTACGACGTGGATCCCGGACCCGGGTTCGCCGTCGACTCCTTCCCGGAGCAGCTGCACAAGCCCGTCACGGACCACGGTGACTTCATCAACGTCTTCGACGACAAACTGATGCGGAAGGTGGTGAGCTGCGTCAACGACGGGCGCACGTGCCGCTGAGGGCCACCTCGGCGGCGTACCGCCCCCGCACACCTGCGCGGTCAGCTCCCCCGGTGACCGGAGTGCTCTGCCTCGTTCTCGTTCCCCCCACTGCCGCCACTTCCCGAGTGGTGCGGCGAGGCGCTCTCCACCATCCCCCCGAGCCGGCCGCGCAGTGCTGCGATCACCGTGGCGTCCGAGACGGCGACCCACCTGCGGCCGACCAGGAACGAGCCGCCGTAGTCGTTGGCCTCGTTGATCCACTCCCGCTGGCCGCGGTCGGTGGTGAAGGTGGCCAGCACATAACGTCCGTCGTCCGTGGTGCAGTTGGCCTGCCGCAGGTCCTGCGCGTCGGCCCGGAGCTTCGGCTCGCAGTGCGCCTTCGCGGCCAGTTCCTCCAGCGTGCCGGTGGCGGTCGGCGGGATTGCGGTCCCGTTGCCGCCACCGCCGCATGCCGTGAGCAGGACCAGGCCCGCGACGGCGGCCGCGCGCCGCGCAGCCCGCGACGCCCTTCGCGTACCGTTCCGCTTCACCATCCGGCCATCGTGCCGCTTCGAGCCGGGTCCTGGCAGCCGAACGCGAGAAGGCCCACGGGGGCGGGCGGCGGGCCCGGCGGGCCTCCCGGAGTGACCATCGCACGATTCGCTCGTTCTGCTGAACGTGCGTCCACTGCCAGAGGTACCGTCAGCCGTCGCCCGGTTCGATTCGGAGCAGCCCGAGGCCGCGCTCGTCGAGCACTACCCGCGGCTGGCCCGGCTCGGCTATCTCGTCCTGCCGCACTCACTGAGCCGCGACCGGCGCGTCCTCACGGCCCACGCCCTGGCCCAGCGGTCCCTGCAGGCCGCGCGCAGAGCCGGACCCGCGGACGGCGGCGCCGTTCCGCTGCCGCGCCGGCCCGGTCGCGCGGAGGTGGCCGATCCGGGGTACGCCTATGTCCGGCGGCAGGTACTGCGGGGCGCGCTGGCGGCGGGGCGGCCGCCGCGCCTGCGCCACTGGCCCCGCCGGGCCCAGCTCCCGCCCGTCCTACCGCTGACCTGGGGGCTGCGGCTGTTCCCGCACTCCGGTGGTGCCGGGGAACTCGCCCTGGAGCAGCGGCTGTCGGCGGTCAGCGGCGCGGCGCGGGCAGCCTTCGTCCTGCGCGGCCTGGAGGGGCTGGCGGACGGCGAGGTCCGGCGGGTGCTGTCCGACGCGGGGGTGGCCGATCCGCATGCGGCGCTGATGGAGGCGGACGGGGTGTCGGCTCCCTACGCGCTGCTGGCGTCGCCCGAGTTCGACCCGTGTTCGCTCCAGGCCCGGCCGCCCGATCTGCCGCGCCGCCGCAGATATCTCCGGGCGGCACTGGCCGGGTTCGCCGCACTGCTCGTGTGCGGGGCGTTGCTGGGCCTGCCGGGCGAGGGCTGGGGCCGCGGCGCCCTGTCCGCGCCCCTGTACACGCGTAACCCGGCCGCCGAACAGGCCCTGGATCCGGGCGCGTTGCGCAGGGTGCCGGAGACGTTCTGGCAGCGCTCGCCGCGTACCGACTTCACCGCCTGGCCCACCCGCGGCGACCGCACCGACGACACCCGGCTGCTGCGGCGGGCGCTGCGGGTGTGGGCGCGGCCGGGCGACGGTGTGCGGACGTCGGCGACGCCACGGACGCCGGTGGGGCCGCCGATGGGAGCGCCACAGCTGTTGTACGCGGGCGAGGTGGGCGCGTCGGCGGTCGTGCTGTTCCACGACGGGCTCCGTGTCGTGCGGTACGCGGAGTCCCGTGACGCCGATCCGTCCGAGGGCGCGGCGCTCGACTTCGCCCGGGTCGACGGGGCGGACGTGACGTCGTCGGGCGCCCTGGTGGTGGAACGGACACGGGGCGCGGTCCGGTATCTGACGGCGCCCTGGGTGCGGCAGGTACGGGTGCGGGATCTGCTCGCGCCGGGCCGGGCGCCGCGCGCGCTGCACCGCTCCCCCGACGGGGTGACCGACGCACTGGCCGGCCCGGCGACCGGGCCCGGCTGCCGGTCCTGGTACGCGGTCGAACTGGCCGACGCCGCGGCGGTGCGGCTGGTGACGGATCTCGGTGAACTCGCCCCGGCCCGGCTGACCTCGGGCCCGCCCGCGCGGCCGCACGACGTCAAGGGGCGCGCGGAGTACGCGAGCTGGGCGCGGACCGCCTGTCTGCTGACGGCCGTGCGCGCCCACGGGGTGCGCACGGTGAACTCCTGGGCGTACGCGAAACAGCCGCTGCCCGAGGGGAACGGCACGGCCCAGTGGCTGTGCACCCGGGCGGAGACCTGGCGGGGCACCGGGAGCAGGGTCCTCGCCCAGTTCCAGGCCCCGTCCGGGCGGCCACCGGGGAGCAGGCCGCCAGGGGTGGTCGCGGCACGCGCCGAGGACGCGCCGGAGTGCGGGGCGCGCGCCCCGCAGGTGCTGGCGGGTGTGCTGTGGAAGTCGCGCGGCGGCCGTTGGTACGTACTCGCGGCGGGCAGCGAGCAGTTCGCGTCGCTGACCACGTCCGGCGGGGTGACGGGCCGGGCGCAGGGGCGGCTTCTGGCGGTACGGGCCGGGGCGGGCGACCGGGCACAGCTGAACGGGCGGCTGACGGACGGCAGCCGGGCCGGGGCAATGCGCTGAGCGCACCGGGCGGCTGCCGGACGCGGGATCAGGAAGTTGTGACATGCCCCTGTTCCCCGGCCTTACCCCTCAGTACATTGACAACATGTCTAATACGCAGCCAGTGGCGGTGGCGTCGGAGCGGGCCCACCTCAAGGCCCGTCGGGTGTCCTTCGCCTGGGACAGGACGCCCCTGCACTGGGTGCCGGGCGACCCGTTCACCACGCACACCATCAACGTGCTCCATCTGCTGCTCCCGGCCGGGGAACGCTGGTTCATCCATGTCTACCGCCAGGTGCTCCCCTACATCCGCGACGAGCAACTGCGCCAGGACGTCATCGGGTTCATCGGCCAGGAGGCGATGCACTCCCAGGCCCACGACGACGTGCTGCCACACCTGAAAAACCTCGGCCTCGACCCGACCCCGTACACCGCCCAGGTCGACTGGCTCTTCGAGAAGATGCTCGGCGACCGGACGCTGCCGCCGGGCCGGGCGCGCACATGGTGGCTGATGGAGCGGGTGGCGACGATCGCGGCGATCGAGCACTACACCGCGTTCCTCGGCGACTGGATCCTGAACGCCGACGAGCTGGACCGGCGCGGCGCCGATCCCACGATGCTGGACCTGCTGCGCTGGCACGGCGCGGAGGAGGTCGAGCACCGCTCGGTCGCCTTCGATGTGTTCATGCACGTCGACGGCGGATACCGGCGGCGGGTACGGACCTGGGCGACGGCGTTCTCCGCTCTGCTCTTCCTCTGGCAGCGCGGTGCCCGGTTCTTCATGGAGAACGACCCGAGCCTGCTGGACGGCAAGGCGTCCTTCGGGCAGTTCTCCCGCAGCGGCCGGCACGGCACCCTGCCCAGCACCCCCTCGATGCTGCGGTCCATCCCGCGCTATCTGAGCCGTACGTACCACCCCTCGCAGGAGGGCAGCACGGCGCAGGCCGTCGACTATCTCGCCCACTCGCCCGCCGCGGTCGCGGCCGAGGCCCGTACGACGGAAGCCGGCTGACGATGCCCCTCCCCCTCCCCCGGCTGCGTACCGTCACCGTGCTGGCCGGCGCCGCCCTGCTCGCCAGGCGGGCGATGCGCCGGCGCATCGAGAAGTCGCCCCTGTGGCCGCTGCCCGCGCTGGAGGAGCCGGTTTCCGGCCAGGCGCGACGCCGCTCCACCACCGGCCGGAGGCTGCTGGTCACCGAGCGGACCACCCCGGCGGACGGGGTCGTGCAACTCCGTCTGGAGGGCCCGGACCTGCCGCCCTGGCAGCCCGGCGCGCATCTGGACCTGGTGCTGCCGTCCGGTCTGGTCCGCCAGTACTCGCTGTGCGGCGACCCGGCCGACCGCGGCACGTACACCGTGGCGGCCCGGCTGGCCGAAGACGGCCGCGGCGGCTCCCGCGAGGTGCACGCCCTGCTCCACGAGGGCCAGGAGGTCGAGGTCCGCGGCCCGCGCAACCGCTTCCCGCTGGCCGACGCCCCCTCCTACCTCTTCGTCGCCGGCGGCATCGGCATCACACCGGTCCTGCCCATGCTGCGCGCCCTGGCCGCGTCCGGGGCCGACTGGCGGCTGCTGTACGGAGGTCGCAGCCGGGCGACGATGCCGTTCCTGGCCGAGATCGAGAAGCTGGGCGCCGACGGCGACCGGGTCACCGTCGTCCCGCAGGACGAGGCGGGCCACCCGGACGTCGCCGCGGCCCTCGCGGACGCGGCCGAGGGCACGGCCGTCCACTGCTGCGGTCCGGAGCCCCTGATGGACGCGGTCGCGGCCGCGCTCCCGACCGGCTGCACCCTGCACCTGGAGCGGTTCTCCGCGCCGGGCACGGACGCCGCCGGGTCGGCCCCCTTCGAGGTGGAGCTGCGCCGCTCGGGCCGCACGGTGCCGGTCGCGGCCGGTCAGTCGGTGCTCGCCGCCGTACGGGCCGAGCTGCCGCACGTCTCGTACTCCTGCGAGCAGGGCTTCTGCGGAACGTGCCAACAGCGGGTACTGGAGGGCGACATCGAGCACCGGGACGACCTGCTGACGGACGCTGAGCGGCGCGACTCGATGCTGCTCTGCGTGTCGCGGTGCCGGGGCGGGCGGCTGGTGCTGGATCTGTAGAAACGTCGCCGGAGGCGTTGCTGCTGGAGCTGGAGGCCGGCCGCCGCATCGACTTCGTCGTCGGGCGGCTCACCGAACTCGCTCGGCACGGCATGCCGCTGCCGATGAACCGGGTGGAGACCACCTCGTTCCCGACCGTGCGCCGGCCACGCCCGCCGCATGACGCCGGCCGGCCGGCTCCCGGTTCCCCGGTCGGTACCCTGTTCCTCATGACGACCGGGGTACGGCGCAGGATGGGCGTCGAGGAGCGCAGGCAGCAGCTGATCGGTGTCGCGCTGGAGTTGTTCAGTCACCGGTCCCCGGACGAGGTGTCGATCGACGAGATCGCCGCTGCCGCCGGGATCTCCCGGCCGCTGGTCTACCACTACTTCCCGGGCAAGCAGAGCCTGTACGAGGCCGCGCTGCGCCGGGCGGCCGACGAGCTGGCGGCGCGGTTCCTGGAGCCGCGTGAAGGGCCCCTGGGGGCACGGCTGTTGCGGGTGATGGGACGGTTCTTCGACTTCGTCGACGATCACGGTCCCGGGTTCGCGGCGCTGATGCGGGGCGGTCCGGCGGTCGGTTCCTCGACGGCGAACGCGATGGTCGACGGGGTGCGCCAGGCTGCCTGCGAGCAAATCCTGGCCCATCTGGGCGTCGAGGAGCCGCCGGCCAGGCTGGAGCTGGTCGTCAGGTCCTGGGTCTCGCTCGCCGAGTCGACGGCCCTGATGTGGCTGGACGGGCGGCACATTCCGCGCGCGGAGCTGGAGTTGCAGCTGGTGCACGACTTCGCCGCGCTGGCCGCCGTGAGTGCCGCGTACAACGAGGAGATGGCGGGCGTCGTACTGCGGGTCCTCGCGCAGGAGCCGGCGGACGGGCCGTTCGGAGATCTGCTGGTGCGGCTCTCCTCGCTGGCGCCCGCCGTGCCGGCCGTGCCCCCGCAGCGGCTGCGGTAGGACCTCAGATCTTGCGGTAGGAGGGGTCGAGGTCGCGCGTCTCGGCCGAGAGGTGAAGCGTCAGCCCGGCGTCCGGCCGGATGTGGGCGGCCAGCAGTTCCAGTACGGACTCCGTGAGCTGCGCCCGGATCTCGGGGGTGCGGCCGGGCAGCAGCGCGATGTCGACGTGCACGAGCGCGTCGCCGTCGGGTGCGTCCGCCACCACGGTCTCCTCGACGCGGCGGAAGCGGGTCTTGCAGGCGGCGATCTTCGTGGTGACCGTCTCGGCGATCAGCGGGTGCAGCGCGCCCGCGAAGCCGGGGCGGTCGAAGGTGTCGTCGAGTCCGGCGGAGTAGTCGACGGTGATCTGCGGCATGGCGGTCTCCTGGCTGGTGCGGGGCGATGGATGCGGACGACGATCGTCCCTACCTTTTCCCGGCCCGGGGAAGCGGCACAAGCAGGATTCACTATCTGAGCAGCTCGCCGTGGAGCGCCTGGGCCAGGCCCGCCTCCGCGCTTTCGGAGCGGCCCCGTTCGAAGGCGCGCCGGTAGGCGGCGTCGCCCACGGCCTCGCGGGCCCGGCGTTCGCAGGCCTCGCGCAGCGGGCCCAGTTCCGGCGTGCCGCGCTGGGGGTGGCCGACCATCCGCCAGTAGATCTGGCCCGTGCCGTAGACCCGGGCGGCGAGCGCGCCCTCGCCCTGGGCGGCGATCGCGGCAGCGAGGATGTCCAGGCCGAGCGCGATGCCGAAGCTGTCGCGGAGCCTGCGCTTGCCCGCGAGCATGGACCGGGCGTGCGCGGCGGCCGCATCGGCGCGGTCCTGGAGCAGGGCGATCAGGGCGAGTTGGTAGTCGACGTAGCTCAGGGTCCAGCACTCGTCCCTGGCCTCGCAGGCCGCCCGCAGGACGACTGCCGCCTCGGCCGCCTCCTCCAGGCGTCCGAGGCCGGTCAGGGCGAAGACGGTGATGAGGTGGCAGCGGAGCCGGTAGGCGGTTTCGAGCGGGGTGCCGGCCCCGGTGGTGCGCAGGACCCGGGCGGCCTCGTGCAGCCCCTGCTCCGGGTCGCCGGCCATCAGATGGGTGAGACCGCGCAGATAGGCGGCGGCGAGGAGCCCCTCGTCCGTGCCGTCGTCCGCTGCCCCCCGTACGCACTCCTCACCGATCCGTTCGGCGGCCGGGTAGTCGCCCTGGAGCAGGACGCAGATGCCGAGCACCCACAGGACGCGGGTGCGGTGGGGGCCGGTGGCCGGGCCGGTGGCCAGGGCGCGCTGGGCGTAGCCCCGGTTCTGCGCGAGGTGGCCGCAGCAGCACCAGAAGAACCCGATCCGGCCCGCCATCTCCTGCGCGGCGGCGGGGTCGTGGACGAGGAGGTGGTCGAGGGCGGCGCACAGGTCGGCGTGCGATTCGGCGATGCGGTGGTACCAGTGGATCTGGTCGTCGCCGGTCCAGCCCGCGTGGGCGGCGCGGGCCAGTTGGAGGAAGCAGGCGGCGTGCCGGTCGGCGGCCGCGCGTTCCTCGCCGAGTTCGGCGAGCCACATCCGGCCGTACTCGCGGATGGTGTCGAGCATGCGGTGGCGTACCCCGTCGTGCGCGACGACCGATTTCGCCACCAGTCCGCGCAGCGCCCTGCGGACACCGTCCCCGGTGAGCGGGCCTCCGGCGCAGACCTCCTGGGCCACGGCCTCGTCGAAGTCGCCGCGCAGTACGGTCAGCCGCGCCCAGAGCAGCCGCTCCAACGGGGTGCACAGCTCGTGGCTCCAGCCGATGGTGGTGCGCAGGGTGCGGTGGCGCTGCGGCCGGATCGACGCGTCGGCGAGCAGGTCGAGGCGGGAGCCGATCCGCAGCGCGATCTGTTCGACGGTGTGCCGGCCGGTGCCCGCGGCGGCGAGTTCGATGGCGAGCGGGATGCCTTCGAGACGGCGGCAGATCTCGGTGGCCGCGGCCGCGGTGCCCGGTTCGTCCAGGGCGGTGTCCGGGGCGGCCGCCAGGACCCGTTCCCGGAACAGTGTCAGGGCGTCTCCGGCGCCCGCGACGGGCAGCGGTTCCACCTCGACGAGCTGCTCGCCCTTGATGTCCAGGGGCTGTCTGCTGGTGGCGAGCACGGTGAGCCCGGGTGAGGTGGTGAGGATCTCGCCCAGGAGGTGCGCGCAGGCGGGGCGCAGGTGCTCGCAGGAGTCCAGGACGAGCAGCAGGTGTTTGTCGGCGAGCCACTCGCACAGCACGTCCATGGGCATCCGCAGGGTGTGGTCGCTGAGCCCGACGGCGTCGGAGACGGTGGCCAGGAGCAGCCCGTCGTCGTGGAGCGGGGCGAGGTCGGCCCACCAGACGCCGTCGCGGTATCCCGGTTCGGCCCGGCCGGCCGCACGGACCGCGAGCCGGGTCTTGCCGACCCCGCCGCTGCCGGTCAGTGTGGTCAGCCGGCCGGCGGCGAGGGCGTGTTCGATCCGGTCGAGCTCCGCCTTCCGCCCGACAAAGCTCGAGGTCTCCTCGGGGATGTAGCTCACCATCGTCACCGTCGCTGAACAGGTGGAGAGGCCGGGGCCCGGTCCCCGCGCCCGGTACCGCACCGGCGGGCCGACGGTGCGGCGGCCGGTGCGTACGGGGCGGGGCCGGGACCCGGCCGGGTGGAGTGGGAGGGCTCGCCCGGAAGTGTGCTGCTGCGACACTCCCCGGCGGCTGCCCACACGGTAGTCCTGATGCGGGTCAGCGCAGCGAGAACACCGCCACCGTGCGCCCCGGGACGGTGAAGCTTCCCGAACTCCTCTCGTACGTGGACCTCTTGACGGTAAGATCCGCGCCCGCCGCCTGGACGGGGTGCAGGGCGTAGTTCTTTCCGGCCAGGGCGGCGACCTTCTGGGTGGTGGCGCCGGGTGCCGCGTTGAGGACGACGACCAGCTTGCCGAGCCGCATGGTGATCACGCCGGGCGTCTCGTCCTTGCCGGAGAGCGGGAAGGAGAGCGCGGACTGCACCTGTCCGGCGGTGGAGAGGTCGAAGTCCTGCTCCGTGGACCGGATGGTGAGCAGGTCCTGGTACGCGGCCGACGCGCCGTCGATCTGTGCGCAGCCGGGGCTGATCGCCGTGTTGGTCAGCAGCGGCTTCGCGTAGGACCACTTGGCCTCGTTGTCCGCGGCGGGCGGCAGTCCGCGGCCGAAGCCGTTGCCCGCGCGGCAGTCCCAGTGCAGGGCGTTGAACCAGTCACCGCTGTCGAAGGAGTTGCGGTCCAGCGACTTGGAGCGCAGCAGGTCCGTGCCGGCCTGGGAGAGCGAGGGGCCCTGCGAGAGGGTGGCCGTCGCCATGGCGAGGACCTGCATGCGGGCCCGGTCGGCTGCCGAGGTGCCCGCCGGGAGCTTGAAGGCGAGGGCGTCGTACAGCGTCTCGTTGTCGTGGGCGTCGGAGTAGGCGAGGGCGTCACCGGGGGCGGCGGCGTATCCGGCCGGGGCTCCGTTGTAGTCGACGCCCGAGCCCTTGACCGTGGTCCCGGAGGTGTCGGTGAAGGTGTAGTCGGCGAGGTTGCCCGTGAGTCCGACCTTGATCAGGTCCTGGTAGTGGAGCAGCCGGGCCTTCTGCTCGGCCTCGGTGCCGTTCGCGGCGGAGGTGTTGGGGTCGGTGTAGAGGCCGGTGGCGAAGCCCTGCACGCCCGGGTCCTCGTCGAACGGGGAGCCGCCGCGCACGGCGTCGCGGGCCCGGTCGGAGAAGGTGGCGATGCCGGTGCCGGCCATGTTCTTCTGGGTGGCCTGGACGAAGCGGGCGTCGTCGGCGATCTCACCGAAGTTCCAGCCCTCCCCGTACAGGATGATCTTCTTGCCGTCGACGCCGTCCCTGGCCACGGTCAGCGCGTCGAGCGCCTTGCGGACGGCCAGGATGTTGGCCTTGGGGTGGTGGCCCATCAGGTCGAAGCGGAAGCCGTCGACCTTGTACTCCTTGGCCCAGGTGACGACCGAGTCGACGACGAGTTTGCCCATCATGGTGTTCTCGGGGGCGGTGTTGGCGCAGCAGGTGGAGGTGGCGACGGTGCCGTCCTCCAGGAGGCGCTGGTAGTAGCCGGGCACGATCCGGTCGAGTACGGACTTGTCGTCCTGGCCGGAGGCGACGGTGTGGTTGTAGACGACGTCCATGACGGTCCGCAGACCGGCGCCGTTGAGGCCCTGCACCATCTTCCGGAACTCGACGGTGCGCTTGGTGCCGTCGGGGTCGGAGGCGTAGCTGCCCTCGGGGACGGTGTAGTGCAGCGGGTCGTAGCCCCAGTTGAAGGCGTCCTTGGCGGCGGCCTTCGTCACACAGGCCTGCTGCTCTTCCGAGTCGGGGGCGTAGACGGACAGGTCGCAGGCCGGCTTCTGCTGGTCCGTCTTCTTCTCGGGGATGGTGCCGATATCGAAGGCGGGCAGCAGGTGGACGTAGTTGGTGCCGGATCCGGCGAGTTCCTTGAGGTGCTTCATCCCGTCCGAGCGGGTGTCGGTGAAGGCGAGGTACTCACCGGGGTGCTTGGAGGTGGGGTCCGCGATCGAGAAGTCGCGGATCTGGAGTTCCTGGATCTGCGCGTCGCGCAGCGGTACGGCGGCGGGCTTGGTGAGCCCGCTCCAGCCCTTCGGCGCGAGCTTGCCGTCGTCGAGGTCGACCACGAGGCTGCGGGCGGAGTCGGTGGTCAGGGCGGTGGAGTAGGGGTCGGTGACCTTGTTGATGACGAGCTTCTGGACGGTGGGCGCCCAGACGTTCACGGCGTACCGGTAGGGCTTGCCGTTCCAGCTCCTGTTGCCGGTGACGGACCAGACGCCGGTGCGGTCGTCGCGCCGCATCGGGACGGTCTTCCCGCCGAGTTCGAGCGAGACGGTACGGGCGGTGGGTGCCCAGACGGACAGAGTGGGACGGCCGCCCCGGAAGACGGGGCCGAGCGAGGCGCTGCTCGCCTTCGTCCCGTAGATGTCGTCGAGCACGCCGGCGCTCTGGACGCCGGTGGCGGCGAGCAGGGCGCCGTTGGCGGCGCGCTGGGTGGCGATCAGCTGGCCGCGCAGGGCCTCGCGGACCCTGTCACGGTCACGGGCGTCGACGGTGAAGGCCGGGTAGTCCTTGAGGTGCGGGTACTTCGCCTTCTGCGCGTCGGTCAGTGCGGACGGGCTGAGCCGCAGCCACTGGCCCTCGTCGGAGAGGGCGCCGTCGACGACGGAGATGCCGCCGCTCGATGCGTAGACGAGCTGCTGGCTGGTGGCCCCGGTCGCCTTCACCTTCCAGACGACGGTGTCGGAGTCGATCCACTGCGCCTCGGCCTTGGTGAGGTCGGGGGTGGGTACGCCGCCGGTCTGCGGGAGCAGATATCCGGCCGTACCGCCGAGCATCCAGACCTCGTGGCCGTAGGTGGCGAGGTCGAGCGACTGGTCGCTGGGCAGGTCCTTCTCGTCGCCGCGGTGCAGGATGTAGCTGAGCGCGGTGGCCCCGTCGGCGAGCGGGACCTCGAAAGTGAGACCCGAGGCGTCCTTCTTCACGGGCTGGAGCGGCTTGGACCAGTCGGTGGGCTCCTTGGCCCCGGTCCAGGTGTGCAGTCCCCAGCCGTCGTAGTCGCCGTCGGCCCGGTAGTAGTGCAGGACGGCCTTGGTGGTGTCCGGTGCGGGGTAGGCGCCGTCGGGGGCGGTGTCGGTCTGGCCGTCCTTGCCCTGTTCGATCCAGACCTGCCCGGTCTTCGCGAGGTCGACGGTGCGCTCCGGCCCGTCTGCCGTACCGGACTTCTCGACGGTGTACGGGACCGCGGAGGCGCCCTCGGGCACCTTGATCCAGGCGAAGGCTCCGTATGCGTCCCGTCCGGCGAAGGCGGCGGTGGTGTCGCCTGACCTGGCCTGCCAGCCGTCGTAGTCACCGTCGGCGCGCTTGTAGTGGACGACGGCGTAGTCGCGCTCGACGGCGACGGGCTTGGCCGGGGCGGGCGCCTGTCCGGCGGTCGACGCGGCGAGGGCGCTCGCGGTGTGCCCGGTGCGGTCGACGACCACGGCCTTGTAGCGCAGGGGCGTTCCGGCGGCGGTCGCGTCACCGATGGTCTGGGTGACCTTGTACGGGGCGTGGTCGGCGGTACCGAGGGTGGTCCACTTGCCGTTGCCGGTCTGGGCGGCGAAGACGACCCGGTTGAGGGAGCCGCCGTCGACGTCGGCGGTGAGCTCGACGGTTCCGGTGGCTCCGGCGGCGGGTGCCTTCAGCGTGATCGAGGGCTTGGCCGCCGGGGATCCCAGCTGCTTCTCGGCACGCAGCACGATGCTGGACAGCGCCGGGACGGTGACGGTGATCTTCTTGTCGCCGCCGCTGCGGACCGTGCCGGAACCGCCGTACAGCGTACGGAAGTCCATTCCGGCGGACTCCGTGGACAACTCGACGGTCTTCGCCGCGGTGCCGTTGTTGGTGGCGACGACGTACTCGTTGCCGCGCTCGGGGTCCGTACGGGAGAAGGCGTAGACGGAGCCCTCGGCGTAGCGCTCGGTCTGGACGCCGTCGCGCAGCGCCGGGTTCTTCGCGGTCAGCGCGGAGAGCGCGGCGATGGACCGGTAGAGCGGGTGGCTCGTGTCGTACGCGTCGGAGGCGTGCGTACGGTCGGTGCCCAGCTCGTCGTCGTCGAGGTAGTCCGCGGTCTTCGAGGCGAACATCGTCTGGCGGGCGTCCTTGTCGCCGCCGGCGCCCGTGAAGCCCTGCTCGTCGCCGTAGTAGACGACGGGGTTGCCGCGGCTGAGGAACATCAGCTCGTTGGCCAGCTCGGCGCGCTTGACCAGCTCGGCGTCATCGGCCTTCGGGTTGTCCTGCTTCAGGAAGGTCCCGATGCGGCCCATGTCGTGGTTGCCGAGGAACTTCACCTGCTCGTAGGCGTTGGCCTTGTCGGTGGTGTACCGGTAGTCGTCGCCGAAGACGGCGGCGAGCTTCGAGGCCGGGGCGCCCTGCGAGGCGTACTGACGGGCCGCTTCCTGGAAGGGGAAGTCGAGCGTCGCGTCCAGCCGTCCCTGGGTGACGTAGGGCGAGGTGATCGCGGTGTCGGCGGAGTAGACCTCGCCGAACATGAAGAAGTCCTTGCGGCCGTGCTTGGCCGCGTAGGTGTCGAGGGCGGTCGCCCACTGGGTCCAGAAGTCCATGTCGACGTGTTTGACGGTGTCGATCCGGAAACCGTCGATGTCGAAGTCGCGGACCCACTTCTCGTAGATCTTCTCCATGCCGGAGACGACCTCGGGCCGCTCGGTCCACAGGTCGTCGAGCCCGGAGAAGTCGCCGTACGTGGTGGACTCGCCGGCATAGGTCGAGTCGCCGCGGTTGTGGTACATCGTCGGGTCGTTGAGCCAGGACGGCGTCTTGCCGCCGGTGGTGACCGGCTTGTACGGGAAGGAGTCCGCGTCCGTCTTCGCCATGCCGGCGGCGTCATCGAAGGGCCGGCCGTTGCGGTCGAGGTACGGATAGGCGCCCTTGGGCTTGTAGCCGTAGGTCTTCTCGGCGTAGTCGACGGTGTCGGCGGTGTGGTTGGTGATGACGTCGAAGAAGACCTTCATGCCCTTGCGGTGGGCCTGCTCGATCAGCTTCGTCAGGTCGGCGTTGGTGCCGAAGTGCGGGTCGACCTGGGTGAAGTCGGTGATCCAGTAGCCGTGGTAGCCGGCCGAGGCGTCCTTTCCCGTGCCCTGGACGGGACGGTTCCTGAAGATCGGGGCGAGCCAGATGGCGGTGGTGCCGAGCCCCTTGATGTAGTCGAGGCGCCTCGCCATCCCCTTGAGGTCGCCGCCCTGGTAGAACCCCTTGTCTGTGGGGTCGTACCCGGTCTCCAGCCGCGACCCGGTCAGCCCGCCCCGGTCGTTGCCGGTGTCGCCGTTGGCGAAGCGGTCGGGCATGACGAAGTAGAACTGCTCACGCGTCAGGTCGTGACGGTCGGGCTGTGCGGCCAGCTTGGCGTCCGACGGCGCGGCGGGCGGCCTGGCCGCGGCGGCGGGCAGCGCGGGCACGAGAGCCGCGCACAGGGCGGCCGCGACGACGGCGGCGGGCGCCGCTCTTCGCGCGGACACGCGCGGGGACGGACGTATCACTCGGGTTCTCCTCGAAGGGGTGTGCGGGTATGGGGGCCGGACGGGCTGAATTCAGCCCGTCCGGCGATTGAGGACACGGCGCGGCCGGAGACCGCGCAGTCCACCGAAAGACCTCAGCCGCGCCAGACGTCGGCGGTGAGGGTGACCTTGCCGGAGGACGGCACCGTGGCCGTGCGGTTGGCACCGCTCTCCCAGGTCACGTTGCCGCCCGCGTCCTTGCGGACGTACTTGTACTCGAACGTCGTACCGGCGGGCAGGCTCACGTCGAGCTTCCAGACGGGGTACGTGGCCGGGTCCAGCTTCGGCGCGGAGGCCGGGTTCCAGTTGCCGAGGGCGGCCTGGTTGCCGGTGACGTAGATGTTCTGGCCGAGCTGGGTGGTGGCGTTGACCCCGAAGGAGGCGCCGGACGTGCCCGTGCCGGGATCGGTCGGGTCCGTCGGGTCGGTGCCGCCGCCGGTGCAGGTGCGGGCGCCGGTCTGGAGGGCGAGGGCGGTGTTGGCGCCGAGCGTGGCGGTGAACTGGCCGGAGCCGTTGACCGTGACGCCGTTGCCGGACTGGATGTCGCAGTAGTCGCCGGCGGGCAGCGAGGTCTGGAACGTACGGGTCAGCGAGGAGCCCTCGTGGTTGATCGCGACGTACGCCTTGGAGCCGCGGCCGAAGGCGATCTGGTCACCGCCGTTGTCCCACCAGTTGGTGACGGCCTCGCCGCGCGCGGTGTTGCGGAAGCCGACCATGGAGGAGATCTCGCGCCAGGCGTGCTGGCACTTCCAGCCGTCGCTGTAGCAGGCGTTCACGGTGCCGCCGTTGGGCGGACCGGCGTCCTTGTCGGACCACTCGTAGCCGGAGTGGACGTCGGGCGAGCCGTACGGCCAGGCCAGCATGAACACACTGGCGAGCGTGTAGTTGGCGCCGTCCTTGTAGTTCAGCGTCTCGCCGTTGCGCTCGGTGTCGTGGTTGTCGACGAAGACCGCGGCCTTCGAGGAGGACATGAAGCCCCAGCCCTCACCGAAGTTCTTCAGGTTGGCCAGGTTCTCGTTGTTGAAGACCTGCTTGAGGCTGCGGGCGTAGCGGAACTCCTGGACGTCGCCGGTGCCGGCGTACTCGTCGGGCGATACGGCCTCGCCGGCGCCGTAGATCGCCTCCTGCTTCCAGTAGACGCCGGAGTTGCTCAGCCGGGACTTGATGTTGGCGAGGTCACCGGCGGGGATGTGCTTGGCCGCGTCGATGCGGAAGCCGTCGACGCCGAGCGAGAGCAGGTCGTTGAGGTATCCGGCGATCTTGCCTCGGACGTAGTCCTCACCGGTGTCCAGGTCGGCGAGGCCCACGAGTTCGCAGTTCTGGACGTTGGCGCGGTCGCCGTAGTTGTTGATCTGCGACTGGCAGTCGTTCATGTCGTTGACCGAGTACAGGCCGGGGTAGTCGTACTTGCTGTACGAGGACCCGCCCGTGCCCGTGCCGGAACCGGCCGACATGTGGTTGATGACCGAGTCGGCGACGACCTTGACACCCGCGCTGTGGCAGGTGCTGACCATGTTGGCGAACGAGGTGCGGTCGCCGAGCCGTCCGGCGATCTTGTAACTGACCGGCTGGTACGAGGTCCACCACTGCCCGCCCTGGATGTGCTCCTGGGGCGGGGAGACCTGTACGAAGCCGTAGCCGGCCGGGCCGAGGGAGTCCGCGCACGCCTTGGCGACGGAGTCGAACTTCCACTCGAAGAGGACGGCGGTGACGTCCTTGGTACCCGGGGCGGAGGCCTGTGCGTTCGTGGCGGGAACCACGAGGGCGGCGGCGCCCGCTGTCAGGGCGAGCGCGGCGGACAACAGGGGTCTGCTGGCCATGTTTTCCTCCTGCGGTGGGGGAAATGCGGGGATGACGGTGCAGCCTCATACGGCAACGCGCCCTGCCCTCAAGGCTCCTGAAGGTTCTTGCTGCAAGAATGCAAACCTTGCCGCGGGGAGACCGTACGAGGCCGTCAGGTTCCGGTCAACCCTTTGGACATCAGCTGCTCACATCCACGAAATACTGGAGATTCCTTCCTGCAAGGTCTTACGCAAGACATTGCAACGCTGTTACGTTTCTCCCGACTCCGGTCCGGTCGGCCGGGGGTCCCGTTAGCCCGGGCCCCACGCGCCCGGCCGGCCGGGCCGGTCACGTACAAGAGGGGCATCCGGGGGTCACACTCCCCGCCGGCCCATCCGGGTCGACTCCCGGTGCCCCTCGTGTGCGTGACGGAGACCCTGCCCCCCGGCGGCACCTCACCCGGCATGATGGGCACCGAGCGGGGGCTGCTCCGCGCCCCCGCGGCTGACGACCACGCATGACGTCCTTGGGGGAAATGGCATGGTGCGCACCGGGGTCTACCTCGCCCATCCGCGGCCCGGAAGCTTCAACCACGCGGTGTTCGACGCCGTGGTGCGGGAACTGCGCGACCGGGGCGGCGAGGTACTGGCGCACGATCTCTGCGCGGAGGGATTCGCCCCCGGGCTGACCGCCGACGAGACGGAGACGGTCCGGTCCGCCGCCGGCACTCCGGACGCGCAACTGGCCACACACCGGGCGGAGGTGGCAACGCTCGACGCCCTGGTCTTCATCCACCCCAACTGGTGGGGCATGCCGCCCGCCGTCCTCACCGGGTGGGTGCAGCGCGTGATGGTGCCCGGCGTCGCCTACAAGCTGGGCACGTCGGACGGGGAGCCGCAGGGGCTGCTGAAGGCCCGCCGGGCCCTCGTCCTGAACACCTCCGACACTCCCGCCGAACGGGAGGCGGGCGAGTTCGGGGATCCGCTGGACAGGATCTGGGCGGCATGTGTCCTGCCGTACGTGGGAGTCACCGACGTACGCCGGGTCGTCTTCCGGACGGTCACCGACTCCTCCGACGAGACCCGCGCGTCCTGGCTGCGCGAGGCCCGTGAACACGCCCGCGGACTGCTGGCCTGACGTGCGCAGAGGGCTCCGCGCACGGTCTGACGGGGCCGATTAGACTCACCGCCCATGTGGCAAGGACAGCAGTCGCCTCCCGGACAGCCGAACCCGCAGGACACCTACGTCAGTTCGACCCCCGAAGCGCCCCGCCGCCCCCGGAACCGGACCGCGATCACCGCCGTCGCCGCTTCCGCGGCCGTCGTCGTGGCCTGCGGGGTCACGGGCTTCCTCGTACTCCGCGACGACGACGGCAACGGGAAGGACCGGGCCGACGCGAAGTCCTCGGCATCCGCCTCGGCGAGCCCCGACGGCACGGACCGGTCGGCGGCCGGAGGCGGCTCGGGCCCGCTCGTCCCCGGCTGGAACACGGTGGTCAACGCCAAGCGCGGCATCACCTTCGACGTGCCCGCCTCCTGGACGCGCCAGTCCGCGAGCTGGGTCAGCTACGTCGCGAAGGACGACGACCCCGAGGAGAAACCGCTGGTCGCGATGATGGCCCCGGCCGTCCTCAAGGAGAAGTGGTGCACGTCCGACGACAACAAGAACGGCGACGCGGAGAACACCGCGCTCGCCTCGACGGGCACCACCGGCGAGAAGGGCTCGAAGAGCGCCGCCGAGGCCGCCGCGGACACCGCGAAGAACTGGGTCTACGGCGCCTACACCCAGCCCGACACCTCCGGTCTCACGATCAGTGAGCCCGAGTCGTACCGGACGAAGGCGGGCGTCGAGGGCAGCCTCGTGACCGTCACGTCGTCCGGGACACCGAAGAAGGGGAAGTGCGACAGCGCCGGCAAGGCGGTGACGTTCGCCTTCAAGAACGCGGCGGGTGACTTCGTGTCGTGGACCTACGTCGGGGCGCACGGGGTGCCCGACGAGGTGTCCGACACCACGATCCGCCAGATCCTCGGCACCGTGCGCCTCTTCGAGGAGGGCGACGGGCAGAGCTGAGCGGCACGCGGAACGGGGCCGGGTCCCCCCTCCGGACCCGGCCCTGTTCCCCTCGCCCGTTCAGGCGCTGCGGAGCGCCGCCGTGGACCCCCGTACCACCAGCTCCGGCTGGAAGACGTACTCCGTGCGCTGTACGGGACTTCCGCCGATCTCCTCCAGCAGCGCGCCCACCGCGGCCGCCGCCATCGCCTGCACGGGCTGGCGCACCGTGGTCAGCGGCGGGTCGGTGAACGCGATGAGCTGCGAGTCGTCGAAGCCGACCACGGACACGTCGCGCGGCACGTCGAGCCCCCGGTCCCGGGCAGCACGCACCACGCCCAGCGCCATCAGGTCGCTGCCGCAGACGATGCCCGTGCAGCCTTGGTCGAGCAGCGCACCGGCCGCCACCTGACCGCCCTCGACGCTGAACAGCGTGGAGCAGACCAGGGTTTCGGCGTCGGCACGGTCCAGGCCCAGCAGCGACACCGCCGCGTCCACGAACCCGTCCCGTTTGCGGCGGGAGGGCACATAGCGCTGCGGTCCGATGGCCAGACCGACCCGGCGGTGGCCGAGTTCGGCGAGGTGCCCCACGGCCATCCGCACGGCAGCGTTGTCATCGGGCGAGACGAACGGGGCGCTGATCCGCTCGTTGTAGCCGTTGATCAGGACGAACGGCACGCCACGGTCGGTCAGCGCGGCATAGCGCGCCGGGTCGGCCGAGGTGTCGGCGTGCAGTCCCGAGAGGAACACGATGCCGCCGACGCCGCGTTCGACGAGCTGCTCGACGAGCTCGTCCTCGGTGGCGCCGCCGGGCAGCTGGGTGCAGAGCACCGGCGTGTAGCCGTGGCCCGCCAGGACCTGCTCCACGGACTGCGCGAACGCCGGGAAGATCGGGTTGGTGAGCTCGGGCGTCACCAGTCCGATCAGCCCGGCGCTGCGCTGCCGCAGCCGTACGGGACGTTCGTAGCCGAGGATGTCGAGCGCTGCGAGCACCCGCTGACGCGTGGTGTCCGCGACGCCCGGCTTGCCGTTGAGCACCCGGCTGACGGTCGCCTCGCTGACGGACGCCTGGCCGGCGATGTCCGACAGTCTCAGCGCGCCGCCCGTGCCGGGGCCTCGCGGCAGGGGAACACTCACACCGTCCACCACACCGTGGTGTCCGCCGGCAGCTCGATCTCGGCGCCGTCGGCGTGGACCGGGGTGCTGGACAGCAGGACGCTGCCGCGTACGGGGATGCGGACCGGGGCGCCCGTGGTGTTGACGGTGCAGACGAAGCCGGGACGCGCGAAGACCAGCAGGCCCTCGGGGGCGTCCAGCCACTCCACCGCGGTGCCGGCGCCGAGCCCGGGGTGCACCCGGCGGGCGGCGATCGCGGCCCGGTACAGCTCCAGGGTGGAGCCGGCCGCGCCGGTCTGGGCCTCGATGCTCAGCTCGCCCCAGCCGGCGGGCTGCGGCAGCCAGCTGCCGCCGTCGCCGAAGCCGTACGAGCTGCCCTCACGGGTCCATGGGATCGGCACGCGGCAGCCGTCGCGGAAGCCGTCCTGGCCCTCGGCCCGGAAGAACGACGGGTCCTGGCGGGCCTCGTCGGGCAGGTCGGTGACGTCGGGCAGGCCGAGCTCCTCGCCCTGGTAGACGTAGGCGGAGCCGGGCAGCGCCAGCATCAGCAGGCTGGCCGCGCGAGCCCGGCGCAGACCCAGCTCGCGGTCGCCCGCGGTACGGATCTGGGTGCCGAGGCCGGCCGGGTTGGCGAACCGGGTGGCGTGCCGGGTGACGTCGTGGTTGGAGAGCACCCAGGTGGTGGGGGCGCCGACCGGGCGCATGGCGTTCAGCGAGGTGTCGATGACGGCGCGCAGCTCGGCGGCGTCCCAGGCGGTCGCCAGGTACTGGAAGTTGAAGGCCTGGTGCATCTCGTCGGGGCGCACGTAGTTGGCGGTGCGCTCGACGGTCGGGGTCCATGCCTCTGCCACGGCGATGCGGTCCCCGGGGTACTCGTCGAGGATGGTGCGCCAGCTGCGGTAGATCTCGTGCACACCGTCCTGGTCGAAGAACGGCATGACATCGTTGCCCAGCAGCTTCAACTGGTCGTGCGTGCCCAGGTCGGGCAGCCCCTCGGCCTTGACGAGGCCGTGTGCGACGTCGACCCGGAAGCCGTCGACGCCCATGTCGAGCCAGAAGCGCAGGATCGAGCGGAACTCGTCAGCGACGGCCGGGTGTTCCCAGTTGAAGTCGGGCTGCTCGGGCGCGAAGAGGTGCAGGTACCACTCGCCGGGCGTGCCGTCCGCGTCGGTGGTCCGGGTCCAGGCCGGGCCGCCGAAGATGGACTCCCAGTCGTTGGGCGGGAGTTCGCCGTCGGCGCCCTTGCCGGGGCGGAAGTGGTAGCGCTCGCGCAGCGCGGAGCCGGGGCCCTCGGCGAGCGCGCGCTTGAACCACTCGTGCTGGTCGGAGGAGTGGTTGGGCACCAGGTCGACGATGATCCGCAGGCCCAGGTCGTGGGCATCCCGGATCAGGGCGTCGGCGTCCAGCAGGGTGCCGAACATGGGGTCGATGGCCCGGTAGTCGGCGACGTCGTAGCCCGCGTCTGCCTGCGGGGAGGCGTAGAAGGGGCTGAGCCACACGGCGTCGACGCCGAGGTCCCTGAGGTACGGGAGCCGGGCGGTGACGCCTGCGAGATCGCCCATGCCGTCGCCGTTGCCGTCGGCGAAACTGCGCGGATAGACCTGGTAGATCACCGCGTCCTGCCACCAGCCGGTGCGGTGGCCCGGGGCGTCGTCGGACGTGCCGGTGGAGGGGGCAGCGAGGTGCTGGGTCATGTCGTCCCTGGGGTGTCTGGGTGGGGAGTGGCGCCGGGACCGGGTCGGGATGCCGGCGCCACCGTGACTGGTGCGTGCGGGTCGTACGGCCGTGCAGCCTCAGCCCTTGACGGCTCCGGCGGACATGCCGGTGACGAGGTGCTTCTGCGCGAACAGGAAGACCAGGGCCGCGGGTATCGCGATGAGCACGGACGCGGCGGTCATCGGACCCCACTGAGCCCCGTACTGGTTGACGAACAGCTGCAGTCCGCCCGCGAGCGTGAGGTTGTCCTCGCCGACCATGAACGCGGAGGCGTACGCCACCTCGCCCCAGGCGGTGATGAAGGAGTAGAACGCGGTGACGGCGAGGCCGGGCTTGGCCAGCGGCAGGATGAGCCGCCAGAACGTGCCGAACGGGGTGAGGCCGTCGACCTGACCCGACTCGTCGATCTCGCGCGGGATGGTGTCGAAGAAGCCCTTCATCATCCAGGCGCAGAACGGCACCGAGATGGTGAGGTAGGTGATGACCAGACCGGCCGGCTTATTCAGCAGCCCCATGCCCGCCATGATGTTGTAGATCGGCACGATGAGGACGGCGACCGGGAACATCTGGGTGATCAGCAGCGTCCACATCAGTCCGCGCTTGCCGGGGAAGCGGAAGCGGCTGACGGCATAGCCGGTGGAGGCGGAGACGATCACGCCGATCAGAGTGGTGAGCCCCGCGACGACGACCGAATTGCCGAACCAGGTCAGGAACTTCGTGTTCTGGAGCAGGTTCGTGTAGTTCTCGAACGTGGTCTCCTTGAAGAAGTCCGTGGTCGTCGCGAACGCGGCGGGCTTCAGCGAGGTGAGCAGGACCCAGAGCACGGGGAAGACCGCGATCACGGACGCGACGATCAGCGTCAGGTGCAGTGCCGTGGAGGCCAGCGGTGAACGTTCCCCGCGCGGCCGGACCTTGGGCGCGGAGTGCCGCGCGGCGGTGGTGGGTGCGGTGGTGGTCACCAGTCGTCTCCCTGGGTGCGGAGGACTCGCCGGTACACGGCGGCGAAGAGCAACAGGAGTACGAGGATCAGCACGCCCCAGGTGGAGGACTGCGCGAAGTCGCGCGGGCTGATCTCGAAGGAGAACTTGTACGCCTGTGTCACCAGGATCTGGGTGGCGTCGCCGGGTCCGCCGCGGGTCAGCAGGAAGATCACCGGGAACATGTTGAAGGTCCAGATGGTGGAGAGGAGGATCACCGTCGTGGAGACGGGGCGCAGTCCGGGCAGCGTGATGTGACGGAAGCGCTGCCAGGCGGTGGCGCCGTCCATCTCCGCGGCTTCGTAGTGCTCGCTGGGGATGGACTGGAGCCCGCCGAGGAGGGCGACCATCATGAAGGGCACGCCGAGCCACACGTTGACGGCGATGACAGCGATCTTCGCCCAGTTGGGGTCGTCGAGCCAGGCGATGCCGTCGAAGCCGCCGCCGGAGAGGATCTTGTTGAGCAGCCCGCGGTCCTCGTTGTAGAGGAAGCGCCAGGCGAAGACGGAGACGAAGCCGGGGATGGCCCACGGGAGGATGAGTGCCATCCGGTAGGCGGAGCGTCCGGCGATCCTGCGGTTGAGAATGTTGGCGAGCGCCATGCCGAGGCCGAAGGTGATGGCCACGCAGGAGACCGTCCACACCAGGGTCCACCCGAGTGTGCCGAGGAACTGGTCACCGGTGAGCGCGTCGGCGTAGTTGTCCAGGCCCACGAACTCGTAGGTGGCGGGCATGTGGTTGACACCGATGGACCGCGCGACGTTGCGCTCGTTGGCGTCGGTCAGCGACAGGTAGACGCCGCGGACCAGCGGGTACCCGATGATCACGCCGATCACGACGACGACCGGGGCCACCATCGTCCAGGCGTACCAGTGCGTCGACAGGGCCCGCCGGAGCCTGCTCGGCGGCGGGGGGTTACCAGTACCGCGGCTCCGGCCGCGGGCGACGTCGTCGCCCGCGGCCTTCGCCACCGACTGGCTGGTGTGGACAGCCATCAGTCGGCCTGCCTTCCTGTGTTACTTCCAGCCCTTGAGGAGCTTGCGGTAGGAGTTGCCGGTCGTCTTGACCGCCTTCTCCGGGGAGGTCTGGCCGGTGAGGACCTTCGTGTACTCGGTGACGAGCGGGGCGAAGAGGCTGCCGGTCTCCGGGATCCAGGGGCGCTCGACGGCGCTCTCGACGACCGGCTTGAAGAAGCCGACGATCTCGTTGTCGACGACGGACTCCTCGGCGTAGGCCGAGGTGCGGGTCGGCAGGAGGTTGAGCTCCTTGGTGACCTGGGCCTGCGTCTTGACGGAGGTCATGTAGTCGACGAAGGCGTACGAGGCGTCGAGGTTCTTGGAACCGGCGTAGACGGCCAGGTTGTGGCCGCCCTGCGGGGCGCCCTGCGCGACGGAGCCGGCCGGGACCGGGGCGACGCCCAGGTTCGCCTTGTCCTTGAACTCCTTGCCGGTGTACGTGTCGGCCATGGCCCACGGGCCGTTGATCATCATCGCGACATCGCCGTCCTTGAAGGACGACTGCATGTTCTCCCAGCCGTCCGTCGCGTCGGTCTTCGCGGCACCGGAGTCGACGAGGTCCTTGACGACCTTCATGGCCTTGACGCCGGCGGCGTTGTCGATGGTGACGGACTTGTCGGCGGCGGCGACCATGTCGCCGCCCTCGCCGTACAGGAAGGGCAGGAACCAGTACGCGTCGTCGCCGCGCAGGTAGAAGCCGGTCTTGCCGGTCTTTTCCTTGATCTTCTTCGAGACGGTCTTCAGCTCGTCGATCGTCTTCGGGACCTCGACGCCGGCCGCCTTGAACATCTTCTTGTTGTAGAAGATGCCCAGGGAGTCGATGACCTGCGGCACCGCGTACGTCTTGTCGTTGTACTTGGTGGACGCGGCGGCCTGCTTCAGGAAGTCGTCCTGCTTCACCAGGGCGGCGGTGCCGTCCAGCGGGGCGAGGTAGCCGAGGTCGGCGAACTCGGGGGTCCAGGCGACCTCGGAGCGGATCACGTCGGGGGCGCCGGAGCCGGCCTGGGCCGCGTTCTTGAACTTGTTCTGAGCGTCACCGAAAGGCACGTTGACGTACTTGACGTCGACCTTCGGGTGCTCCTTCTCGAAGCCCTCGGCCAGCTTCTTGAAGACCTTGTCCTCGCTGCCCGCGGTGGAGGTGTCCCACCACGTCACGGTGCCCGAGAGCTCGCCCGAGCTCTTGGAGGTGCCGTCGGAACTGTCGTCGTCACTGCCGCAGGCGGTCGCCGCGAGCGCCAGGGCCGCGACCAGGGCGGTGGCCGTTATGCCACGTCGCATCTGAACTCCTTCAACTGCCGTACCGCTCCGTCGCGGCGCCGGGTCGACGTGAACGTAACAAGGATGAAAGACGGCCGAAAGAGTTTGCGGAAGATTTCTGCAAGCTCCGGTGATCGTTACATTCGCGTGTCCTCAAGGTTGCCGTCAAGCCTCTTGACGGGAGCACCCGATCCCTGGCAGTAGCGGGGCGACCACGGCTGATTCCGCAGTGCGACGATCTGATCGCAACCGGCAAACCTGCCCCGCAAGACCTTGCAAGACGTTGCCGTCGGCTGATGGGGGCGCTTGCTCCGGCCCGCGCGCACAAGGGCCCGCGCGGGAGCTGTCGCCCGATTCCTGTGCATGGTGGGCAATCCGACCCGTGCCCGGTACAGTCCAGTCCCATGACCGCACGGCTTGCCGATATCGCAGCTCAGGCGGGGGTCAGCGAAGCGACGGTCAGCCGCGTACTGAACGGCAAGCCCGGTGTTGCCGCGACCACCCGTGAATCCGTCCTTGCGGCGCTCGACGTCCTCGGCTACGAACGACCCGTCCGGCTGCGCCGGCGCAGCGCCGGCCTGGTCGGCCTGATCACGCCCGAGCTGGAGAACCCCATCTTCCCCGCGCTCGCCCAGGTCATCGGCCAGGCGCTGACGCGGCAGGGCTACACCCCGGTGCTGGCGACCCAGACGCCCGGCGGCTCCACCGAGGACGAGCTCACGGAGATGCTGGTGGACCGGGGCGTCTCGGGCATCATCTTCGTCTCCGGGCTGCACGCCGACACCTCGGCCGACATGCAGCGCTACGAACAACTGCGCGCCCAGGGCGTCCCTTTCGTCCTGGTCAACGGCTTTTCCCCCAAGGTGCAGGCGCCGTTCATCTCACCGGACGACCGGGCCGCCATGCGGCTCGCGGTGACGCACCTGGTGTCGCTGGGCCACACCCGCATCGGCCTGGCGGTCGGCCCGAAGCGCTTCGTTCCCGTGCTCCGCAAGATCGAGGGCTTCCACGCCACGATGCAGGAGCAGTTGAACCTGACGGCGGACCAGGTCGAGGCGCTGATCCAGCACTCCCTGTACACGCTGGAGGGCGGCCAGGCGGCCGCCTCGGCACTGATGGAGCGGGGCTGCACCGCGGTGGTGTGCGCGAGCGACATGATGGCGCTCGGTGCGATCCGTGCCGCCCGCCGGCTCTCCCGGGACGTACCGCGCGACCTCTCGGTGGTCGGCTACGACGACTCACCGCTCATAGCGTTCACCGATCCGCCGCTGACGACGATCCGGCAGCCGGTGACGGCGATGGGTCAGGCCGCTGTGCGCACGCTCCTGGAGGAGATCGGCGGCACACCCGCCCCGCACAGCGAGTTCGTCTTCATGCCGGAACTCGTCGTGCGCGGCTCGACAGCCGCAGGACCCGGCCCCGACGCGCCCTCCGGCGCCCCGGCCGTTCCAGGATCCCACGCGCGTTCGTAGCCCGCAGGACGAGCAACCCGCTTCCGACCGGAGGATCATCAGGCGGAGGCGGCAAATCTGGCAGACTCTATGCCTATGGGTGAATTGAGCGTGAAACGACAGGAAGGCCGTACGGAGGCCACCCCGTCACCCATCGTGAACGAGGCGGCTCCCGAGGCGAATACGAAGCAGAACGGCGACGCGACCCGGATCAGCAGACTGCTCGACCGGGGCCTGGCAGGACTGCGCGCCCCACGGTCGCCCAGGCGGCCACGCATCTGGTTCGAAGTCCTCCTGATCGCGGTCAGTTACTGGCTGTACTCGCTGGTGCGCAACGCCGTCCCCGAACAGAAGACCGCGGCCCTGTCCAACGCCGACTGGCTCTGGTCGGTCGAGCGGTTCCTCGGCATCGCCGTGGAGCAGTCCGTCAACCACGCCGTCAACTCGGTGACATGGCTGATCGTGTCGATGAACTACTACTACGCGACCCTGCACTTCGTCGTCACCATCGGTGTGCTCGTGTGGCTCTTCCGCCGCCACCCCGGCCGTTACGCACCGGCCCGCCTGGCGCTGTTCGCGACCACGGCGGTGGCGCTGCTCGGCTACTACCTGTACCCGTTGGCGCCGCCCCGGCTGATGAACGGCGGCAACTTCATCGACACCGTCATGGTCCACCAGACCTGGGGTTCGATGGCGTCGGGCAACTTCAAGCAGATGTCGAACCAGTACGCGGCGATGCCGTCCATGCACATCGGCTGGTCCCTGTGGTGCGGCCTGAGCGTCTTCGCCCTGGCCTCCGCCCCGTGGGCGCGCATCCTGGGCCTGCTCTACCCGGCGGTCACCCTGATGGTGATCGTGTCGACGGCGAACCACTTCTGGCTGGACGCGGTGGGCGGCATGGCCTGCCTGGCGTTCGGTTACGCGGTGTCGTACGCCTGGTACGGAGCGCTGCCGCACCACCTGCCGAAGCTGATCCCCCCGAAACCGATGCGCCACCCGCGCCTGTCTGCGGTGACGAGACGCCCGAAGGCGGCGGGCGGCAACTAGGAGTCGGGCCCTCCGGCGGCCCTTGGGCCCTTCGCTGGGCCGTTGCGGGTGCGTCCGGGGTTTCGGGGCGCTGCCCCGGGCCCCGCTCCTCAATCGCCGGAGGGGCTTGAGGCGGCCCCGCAAGGGACTCCTCACGCCGCCCCGTAGAACCGTTCCTCCACCACCGCCCGGGCCCTGCGCGTGATCCGCCGGTAGTCGTCCAACATGTCCCCTACATGCCCGGGCTCGTACCCCAGATACCGCCCCACCGCGGTCAGCTCCCGCGGCCCGGAGGGGAACGTGTCGCCCGGCCGCCCACGCACCAGCATCACCGCGTTGCGGACCCGCGAGGCCAGCACCCACGCCTCGTCCAGCGTCTGCGCGTCCTCCGCCGGGATCAGCCCGGCCGCGCACGCCGCGGCCAGCGCCTCCCTCGTCCGGGTGGTGCGCAGCCCCGGCTCCGCCCAGCCGTGCTGCATCTGCATCAGCTGGACGGTCCACTCGACGTCGCTCAGCCCGCCGCGCCCCAGTTTCGCGTGGAGCGTCGGGTCCGCGCCGCGCGGCAGCCGCTCGGACTCCATTCGGGCCTTCAGCCGCCGGATCTCCCGGACGGCGTCCTCCCCCAGCCCCTCCACCGGATACCGCAGCGGGTCGATGAGCTCGACGAAGTCGCGGCCCAGGTCGATGTCGCCCGCCATCGGCTCGGCGCGCAGCAGCGCCTGGCTCTCCCAGACCAGCGACCAGCGCCGGTAGTACGCCTCGTACGACTTCAGCGTGCGCACCAAAGGCCCGCTCTTGCCCTCGGGGCGCAGATCCGCGTCGATGAGCAGCGGCGGGTCGGCGGTGGGCAGCTGGAGCAGCCGGCGCATCTCGGCGACCACCCGGTTCGCGGCCCGGCTCGCCTCCTGCTCGTCGACGCCCTCCCGGGGTGCGTGGACGAACAGGACGTCCGCGTCGGAGCCGTATCCGAGCTCGTGGCCGCCGAAGCGGCCCACGCCGATCACCGCGAACCGGGTGGGCAGGGTGTCGCCCCACTCCGCACGGACAGCGGCCCGCAGCGCCCCGGCGATCGTGACAGCGTTCAGATCGGTGACGGCGCTGCCGACCCGGTCGACGAGCGCCCCGGGGTCGGGCTCGGCCGGATTCTCCTCGGTGCCGTAGGAGCCGATGAGGTCCGCGGCCGTCGTACGGAACAGCTCGCGCCGCCGCACCCCGCGCACCACCGCCACGGCCGACTCCGCGTCCTCCGAGCGCCCGACCGCGGCCAGCACCTCCTGCTCCAGGTGCTCCCGGCTGCGGGGCTTCAGCCCCTGCGGGTCTCCGAGCAGCGCGACCGCCTCGGGGGCGCGCAGCAGCAGGTCGGGGGCGAGCCGGCCGGCGGACAGGACCCGGGCCAGGTTCTCCGCGGCCGCGCCCTCGTCCCGCAGGAGTCGCAGGTACCACGGGGTCTTGCCGAGCGCGTCGGACACCTTGCGGAAACCGAGGAGTCCGGCGTCCGGGTCGGCGGAGTCGGCGAACCAGCCGAGCAGCACCGGCAGCAGCGTGCGCTGGATGGCGGCCTTGCGCGAGACCCCGGAGGACAGCGCCTCCAGATGCCGCAGGGCGGCCGCCGGGTCCTCGTACCCGAGGGCTTCGAGGCGGTGCGCGGCGGCTTTCGCGCTGAGCCGGGACTCGCCGGGGGCGAGCTGGGCGACGGCGTCGAGCAGCGGTCGGTAGAACAGCTTCTCGTGCAGCCGCCGCACCACGGAGGCGTGCCGCTTCCATGCCTGGTTCAGCTCGGCGATGGGGTCGGTACGCATCCCGAGGGAGCGTCCGAGCCGCCGCAGGTCCGGCTCGTCCACCGGGACCAGATGGGTGCGGCGCAGCCGGTACAGCTGGATGCGGTGCTCCATGGCACGCAGGAAGCGGTAGGCGTCGTCCAGCTGGGAAGCGTCCACCCGCCCCACGTATCCGCCCTCGGCGAGCGCGCGCAGCGCCTCCAGGGTCGATCCGCTGCGCAGGGCGGGGTCGTTGCGGCCGTGCACGAGCTGAAGCAGCTGGACGGCGAACTCGACGTCCCGCAGCCCGCCGGGCCCGAGCTTGATCTCGCGGTCGACCCGGTCGGCGGGGATGGTGTCGACGACCCGGCGGCGCATCTTCTGTACGTCGGGCACGAAGTTCTCGCGGTCGGCGGCCTGCCAGACGAGCGGCGAGACGGCCTCGACGTACTCGGCGCCCAGCTCGGGGTCGCCGGCCACCGGCCGGGCCTTGAGGAGTGCCTGGAACTCCCAGGTCTTGGCCCAGCGCTGGTAGTAGGCGAGGTGCGAGCTGAGCGTACGCACGAGCGGCCCGTTGCGGCCTTCGGGCCGGAGGTTGGCGTCGACGGGCCAGATGGTGCCCTCGACGGTCGTGTCGGAGCAGATCCGCATCATGTGGGCGGCCAGCCGGGTCGCGGCCTGCATGGCCGCGTTCTCGTCGGCGCTGTCGGCGGGTTCCGCCACGAAGATGACGTCGACGTCGGAGACGTAGTTCAGCTCGTGGCCGCCGCATTTGCCCATCGCGATGACGGCGAGCCGGCACTGCGCGGCGTCGGCGGGCGTGGCCGTGCGGGCGATGGCGAGCGCGGCCCGGAGCGTCGCCGTGGCCAGGTCGGCCAGCTCGGCGGCGGTCTCGGCGACGTCCGTCGTACCGCACACATCGCGTGCCGCTATCGACAGCAGGCACCTGCGGTAGGCGACACGCAGCGAGTCCGGATCATCGGCCCCGGCCAGTTCACCTTCGAATTCGGGCACGCCGGGGTGCAGGTCGGTGGCCTCGTACGTGACGAGGGCCTGCCAGTCGCGCGGGTGCCGGGCCAGATGGTCACCGAGGGCCTCGGACGCCCCGAGCACCCCGAGGAGCCGGTCCCGCAGGGGCTTGGCGGTGACAAGTGTGTCCAGCAGGATCTGCCGCTCGTCGGCTTCCTCGGCCTCGACGAGCCGGACGACCCCGCGCAGCGCCAGATCGGGGTCTGCGGTGGCCCCGAGGGCGTCGAGGAGGACCGGGTCGGAGCGTACGGAGGAGAGTTCCGGCAGATCCAGCAGCCGCTCGGCGGCGGACGGATCGGTGAAACCGTGCCGCAGCAGTCGGGTGAACGTACTGCTTCTGCGCCCCGGCAACGTCGTCATTCCGCGCTCCTGCTCGCCGCCCGATCACCTTCCAGCCTTCCGAGCCTAGCCGGGCCCCGATGTTCCCGTGAGGTGCCCGGCCCGTTTCGTGGCCCCTTCCCGTGGTGCGGGGTTCCGTCCTCAAGCGCCGGACGGGCTTGGGTGGTGCGGGTGCTCCGCGTTGCTGATGCGCCTTACCCCGGTGGGTGGGGGTCCGGGGTCCCTCCGGGGCGTCTCCTCAAACGACGAACGTTCGGCGGGTACGTAGCGGACCCGGGTATCTGTTCGTCGTCCTGCGGGGACTCCCCTGCACGCCCCCGGACCCGGCCGCCGTGCGTCTGCACCATTCGTCCCACCGGCGTGCAGACGCGGCCGGGACCGGGTGGGGGCGTGCAGGGGAGTCCCCGCAGAAAATGGCGTACGACCCGGGTACCTGTCCGTCGTCGGGTGCACACGCCATTTTTGAGGAGTCTCCCCGGAGGGCCCCCACCCCCACCCACCGGCGCAGGCGCACCGCACCCCGCGGAGCGAGCCGCACCAATCAAGCCCGTCCGGCGATTGAGGACAAGAACCCGCGCCCCGGTCCGGGGCGAGCAAACCCTTGACGCCACCACACACGCTCCGTAACTTGTCCACGCATGTGAATGCCATCCATGGACCCGGCGAGCACAGTCGCCCCCGTACCAAGGAGATCCGCGTATGCCCGCCCCCCGCACCGTCCTGCTCACCGGCGCCGCCGGCGGTCTCGGCACCCTGATGCGCGGACTGCTGCCCGCACACGGCTACGCGCTCCGTCTGTTCGACATGTTCCCCATCGAGGGCGAGCCGGACGCGATCACCGCCGATCTCGGCGACAAGGAGGCACTGCGCGAGGCCGTGCGCGGCGTCGACGCGATCATCCACCTTGCGGGCATCTCTCTGGAAGCCTCTTTCGACAAGATCCTCCGGGCGAACATCGAGGGCACCTACAACCTCTACGAGGCCGCCCTCGCGGAGGGCGTGCGGCGGATCGTCTTCGCGTCCTCGAATCACGCCGTCGGCTTCACCCCCCGGCCGCTGCCCGGCGACCCGCTCATCCCCATCGACACCCCGCGCCGCCCGGACACCTTCTACGGCCTCTCCAAGTCCTTCGGCGAGGACCTCGCCCAGTTGTACTGGGACCGGCACGGTCTGGAGACCGTCTCGGTGCGCATCGGCTCCTGCTTCCCCGAGCCCACGTCCGTACGGATGCTGTCCGTCTGGATGAGCCCCGCCGACGGGGCCCGGCTCTTCGACGCCGCGCTCAGCGCCGAGAACGTGGGCCACACGGTCATCCACGGCTCCTCGGACAACACCCGCCTGTGGTGGGACCTGACGACGGCCCGTTCCCTCGGCTACGCGCCGCAGGACGACTCGGAGGAGTACGCGGCGAAGCTGATCGCCGAGCACGGCGAGCTCGACCCGGACAACCCGGACCACGCCCACCTCGGCGGCCACTTCTGCACCAACCCGCCGATCTGGCCGTACTGAGCCGGCAGCCCGGCACATGGCCCGGGCTGCCGCCGTACGGGCGAAGCCGGCCGAAGGTAAGGGAACGGCAAAGCCGGGTCATTCGTTACCCCGTGCATGACCGCTATGACACCCGGCTCGAACATCCCCCTCTCCGCCCCCCGCGTGGCGGTGGACGTCGCCGCTCCCGTGCGGCTCGACGTATCGGGCCTGCTGCTCACCGCCGACGGCAAGGTGCGCTCCGACGACGACTTCATCTTCTACAACCAGCCCGCGGGCCCGGGTGTGACGTACCGCTCCGGCGGCGGTACGGCGCCCGACGCGATCGTGGTGGACACCGCCGCGGTGCCGCCCGGCATCGAGAAGATCGTCGTCACGGCGAGCCCGGACGGAGCGGGTCAGACGTTCCAGGGCGTCGAGCCCACCGCCACCGTGCGCAACGCGGACGACGGCAGCGCGCTCGCCACGTTCACCCCGCCCCAGCTGGGCGCCGAGACCGCGCTCGTGGTCATCGAGGTCTACCGGCGGGGCGGCGCCTGGAAGGCCCGTGCGGTCGGCCAGGGCTATGCCAACGGGCTGGCGGGCATCGCCACCGACTTCGGCGTCTCGGTCGAGGAGGAGCCCACCGCGGCGCCCACCGCACCCGCCACGGTCACGCCCCCCGCCCCTGTCGCCGCCCCGGTGGACCCGCGCATCGCCGCACCGCCGGCCCCGCCCGTCGCACCCCCGGCGCCTCCGGCGCCCCCCGCGCCCCCCGCCTCCGGCAAGATCAACCTCGACAAGGGCCGGGTCAGCCTCCAGAAGAACCAGACAGTGTCGCTGGTCAAGGGCGGCCGCCCGCTGCTCTCCCAGGTCAAGATGGGCCTCGGCTGGGAGCCCGCGTTCCGCGGCAAGGACATCGACCTCGACGCCTCGGTGATCGCCTACGGCCCCAACCGCAACCACCTGGACAGCTGCTACTTCGGCAAGCTCTCCATCCTGAACGGCGCCATCAAGCACTCGGGGGACAACCTCACCGGTGAGGGCGCCGGCGACGACGAGGTGATCGTCGTCGACCTGGGCCGGATCCCCCCGGAGGCGACCGGTCTGGTGTTCACCGTCAACTCGTTCACCGGCCAGAAGTTCACCGAGGTGGCCAAGGCCTACTGCCGGCTGCTCGACGCGGCCACCGGCGAGGAGCTGGTCCGCTTCGATCTGACCGGCGCCGAGCCGCAGACCGGCGTGATGATGGCGAAGCTGATCAAGCAGTTCTCCGGCGAGTGGGAGATGACGGCGATGGGCGACTTCGTGAAGTCGCGCACCGTCCGCGGCATGGTCAAGCCCGCCGCCCAGTCCCTGTAGGCCGCCCCGCCCCCGCGGGAGCGCAGGCAAACGTCTTCAGGGGCACCCGGCTGGCTGCGGGTGCCCCTGAAGGCGGTCGGCGAGAGAAGACAGGCGTACGCGGCGCGTGCTCGTCGCTTCTCTCAGAGCTTGGTCAGCTTGGAGTACGGGCTCAGGATCCTCCCCTGTCGCCCCGAGAAGTCGATGAGCACTGCGTCGTTGTCGCCCTCGACAGCAAGGACTCGACCGAGTCCGAACTGGTCATGCGACACCCTGTCGCCCACATCGAACAATTCGACCGGTGGGGCCGCCTGGGCCGGGCGGTTGAAGGGACTGGAAGGCAGGTGACGCCGGGATCCGGCTGACTGTTTCATTACCTTGAGTATGCGCCCTGGAAACGCCCGACGCCATGCCCGACCGCTCCTGGGGCCGCACTGATGCCGGATTCGTAATCAGCGGTTCCGGGGGCGTGAGCCGTCCCTCCCCGCTTGCGGCAAGGGCACCGCCCTTGCCACGGCACCCGCGGGACCACCGCTGATGTGGCGGTTATCGCTTCCCCGCGGGGCGTGGTGGCCGAGGTGACGGGAGCCGGACCGGCGCGGCGGGGATCACCGGCGCGGCCCGGTCCGGGTTCACCTCTGCGTGCTACTGCCCCTGACGCGGGTGACGCTTCCACGGGCCGGTGATGGCCAGCATGATGCCGGGCGTCTGGATGTTGGCGAAGAGCGTCTTGCCGTCGGGCGAGAAGGTCACACCGGTGAACTCGCTGTACGCGGGCTCGGCCTCCGTGCCGGCGTTCAGCTCGTTGCGCGCGATGGGGTACGTGCGGCCGCTCTCGGTCGCCCCGAAGAGGTGCTGGATGCCCTCTCCGTCCTCGGCGATGACCAGACCGCCGTAGGGCGAGACGGTGATGTTGTCCGGGCCGTCGAAGGCGCCGTCCTTGGAGGGGTCGGCGTTGACACCGAGAAGGACCTTCAGCGTCAGCGTGCGGCGCTTGGGGTCGTAGAACCAGACCTGGCCGTCGTGCGCAACGGGGCTCTCGCCGCGGGCGAACGAGGAGACGATGTAGGCGCCGCCGTCGCCCCACCACATGCCTTCGAGCTTGCGGGCGCGGGTCACGTCCTTGTCGCCGAACTGCTTGCGCACCGAGACGGTCTTGGCGTCGCGGTCGGGGACGTCGACCCAGTCCACGCCGTACACGGTGCCGATCTTCGTGGCACGCGAGAGGTCGTCGACGAACTTTCCGCTCTTGTCGAAGCACTTCGTGGCCTGCAGGACACCGGCGTCGTCGGCGAGCGTGCGGAGCTTGCCGTGGCCGTGCTTGAAGCCGTGCGGCGGCACCCAGCGGTAGAGCAGTCCGTTGGGGCCGGACGCGTCCTCGGTGAGGTAGGCGTGGCCCTGCTTGGGGTCGATGACGACGGCCTCGTGGGCGTAGCGGCCGAACGCCTTGATCGGGCGCGGATCGCGGTTGGCACGCTTGTCGTACGGGTCGACCTCGAAGACGTAGCCGTGGTCCTTCAGCAGGCCGTTCTTCCCGGCCCTGTCCTCGGTCTCCTCACAGGTCAGCCAGGTGCCCCACGGGGTGGAGCCGCCGGCGCAGTTGGTGGAGGTGCCGGCGATGCCGACCCATTCGGCGGTGCGGCCGTCGCGGCGGGTCTCCACGACGGTGCATCCGCCGGCCGCGACCGGGTCGTAGACGAGGCCGTCGGTGAGCGGGACCGGGTGCTCCCAGCCGGCCCGGGTGCCGCTCAGCTCGTGGTTGTTCACCAGCAGGGTCACGCCGCGGGCACCCTCGAAGGCGGCCGTGCCGTCGTGGTTGGAGGGAGTGGACTCGCCGGTCTCCAGCTTCGTGACACCACTGTGGGTGATGATCTTGTACGAGAAGCCGGCGGGCAGCGCGAGTATGCCCTTCGGGTCGGACACCAGCGGACCGTAACCGGGCTCGTGGCTGTGCCCGTGTCCGTCGTGACCGTGGCCGTGGTCGTCGTGGCCGTGCTTCGAGTCCCCGGCGGCGAGGGCGCCGGGTGCGGTGGCCAGCGCGGCGACGGTTCCGGTGAGGGCGATGCCGGCACCGGTGAGGGCGGACTGTCTGGTGAATTCCCTGCGCGTGAAGGCCATCACGTACTCCTGGTGCAGCTGGGGCGGGTTGTTGGCCCGATCACCGTCCCGCCCCTGCGCCAACATCAGTTGAACTGAGTACGACTTCGAGGGAATCCCTTCCGTGAACATCCTCGGTGCCGGGCGGCCGGATGCCCGTGTCCGGCCGCCCGCCCCGTCACGCGCCTCAGCTGCCGGAGCCGACCCGGGAGCGGGCCTTGAAGGCGGCCTTGCGGGCGTCCTTCGCCTGCCTCTTATCGCTGTGCAGCCGCCCCATCGCCTCCAGGACGTCCGCCGTCGCCGGGTGGTCCACCCGCCACGCCTCGTCGAAGAAGCCGCTGTGCTGGCCCGACAGCCCCTCGACCAGGCCCTGGAGCTCGTCGAGATCGCCGTCCGCCTCCAGCTGCGCCGCGATCGTGTCGATGGCGAGCCAGAAGATCATCGCCTCGGAGGGGGCCGGCACGTCGGCGGCGCCCCGCTCGGCGAGCCAGACCCGGGCGAGTCCGCCCAGCTGCGGGTCGCCCAGCACCGCGCGCACCGCGGATTCGGCGTCCGCGCCGACCAGAGCGAGCGCCTGCTGGCAGTGCAGCCGGCGCAGCGGCGCCTGCGGGTCCTCACCGCGTGCGGCGTCCAGGAGTTCGCCGGCCGCCCCGTCGGCGCCGTGCCGCGCGAGCCACAGCTCGATCTCGCTGCGGGCCGCCGCCTCGGGGTAGTACGCGATGCCGCCGAGCAGCACATCGGCGCCCTTGTCGGCCAGGTCGCCGATGGCCGGGGCGTCCACCCCGGCGTCCAGCATCCGGGCCCGAATGCCGTAGAGGCCGAGCGGGGTCAGCTTCACCATGCCGTACCGGGTGACGTCGTCGTCGTCGGCCGGCGGCTCGGACTCCTCGCCCTCCTCGGCCAGCAACGCCTCGTCCACCGGCCGGTATTCGACGATGCCGATGGGTTCGAGGATCCGGAACTGGTCGTCGAGGCGCATCATCGCGTCCGACACCTGCTCCAGGATGTCGTCGGTGGGCTCGCCCATGTCGTCGGGGACGATCATCGAGGCGGCCAGGGCGGGCAGCGGCACGGACTCGTCTCCCGCGCCCTCGCCCACCGTGAGCAGGTAGAGGTTGCCGAGCACCCCGTCGAGGAATTCCGCCTCGGTCTCCGGGTCCCAGTCCAGCGCGTCGAAGTCGATCGACCCGTCCTCGCCGACGAGGTCGGCGAAGTCGTCGAAGACCGGGGCGGTGGCGTCGGCGTGGGCGGCCTCCAGGCCGTCGAGCCAGATGGCGAGGACGTCCTGCGGCGAACCGCCGGTCAGCAGCGCCAGGTTCTCCCCCGCGGTGACGGTTCCCTCCGCGTCGTCGGCGAAGCCCTCCTCCTCCGCGTCGGCGTCCGGCTCCGTCGCCGGGTCCTCGACCTCGACCAGGCCGGTGTCGACCGCGAGCCGCCAGGCCTCGCTGGCCTCCGCCGCACCGTCCTCGTCCGCGACGAGGCCGAGGTGCTCGGCCGCCGCGGGCAGCTGTGCGTCGACGAGTTCGCCGCCGGCGCCGACTCTCGTGTCGGGACCGGCCCAGCGGGCGAGCCGGACGGCGCGGGCGAGCAGCGGTGCCGCGAGCGCGTCCCGTGCCAGCTCCGCCTCGGTGTACAGCCGGACCGGCGGCAGGGTGGGGCGCTCTGCGGACATCAGGGGGTCTCCTCGAAAACGTGCGGGCGTACACGTCGCCGGGGCCACGGCTCCGGGCGCGTACGGGGTCAGGCGGACCAAGCCTAGACGCATTTCACCCGGTGCCGCCCGGTGCACGGGAGAGAAGGCGCCGGGTCACCGAAAGGACCCGGCCAACTGATCTCCGTACACGAGGGATTACCGCCCCCGGAGGGTCGTCGCCACCCGCCCCCGAGGGGCGTCGTCACCCGTCGCCGCCCGGGCGCAGGCTGAGTGCCGGGGTGTAGCGGCGCACGCCTCCGCCGGTGACGCCCGGGTAGGTCTGCACCCGTTCCCACTGCGGTGTCCGTGACCCGACGCCGGCCCCGGGCGCGGCCATTGCGTCGATGTGGGCCTGCGCGCTCACCCACTCCGCGTAGTTGAGCACCCGGGTCCCGTCGGTGCTCACGTGGAAGTGGCCGGCGAGTCCGCCGGGTGCCGGGGCCGGGTCCGTACCCAGCGCTTCGAACACGGCGTCCACCCAGTCGCGCTGGCGGGCCTTGTCCGCCGCCTCGAACTCGACGTCGACCACCACGACACAGCCGGGATCCCGGCCGCCGGGCGACGAGGACCGATAGAGCTCGTAGGTGTGCGGTCCGAGCCGTTCGATGCCCGGCACCGCCGCGTCGATCTCGGCGTTGCGCGCGTCCCGGCCGTCCCGGACGAAGTCCTGGTAGGCCTCCTCGCCGGTCCACTGCGCATAGTGGAAGAGCGTCCTGCCGTCCTCCCCCGTGTACACGTTGTACGAGAGCAGGCCCGGGTGCGGCCGGTGCCTGCCGGCCCACGCCGCGCGGATGGCCTCGACGGCCTGCCGCCGGCGCTCCGGCGTACCGGCGTCCCAGGTACCGGCCCTGACCAGCCCCGCATCCGCACGGGTGACATCGGGCCGGGACACGAACTCCACTGTCATGGCTGCTCCCCTCACCGGCGCACCCTTGCGGTGCGCCCGTGACAGCCACCCTGGTACGTCAAGCGCGCTTGAGGTCAACCTCGGCTCGCGTGCCTCTCGTTAGGCTGACGAATCGGACAACGAACGGAGTACCGCATGACGCTGCGGGTCGAGGAGATCACGCGCGAGCAGCACCTGGCGTTCGTCGCCGGCCGGGGCTCGGCCAGCCATATGCAGGTCCCGTCGTGGGGCGACGTGAAGCCCGACTGGCGCGCGGAGAGCATCGGCTGGCTGGACGGGGACGGGCAGGTCGTCGGTGCCGGGCTGGTGCTGTACCGCCCGGTGCCCCGGCTGAAGCGATATCTGGCCTATCTGCCGGAGGGCCCGGTCATCCCGTGGCACGAGGGCGACCTGCGTCCCTGGCTCGATCCGCTGGTGGCCCACGCGAAGGCCCGTGGCGCGTTCACGGTACGGATGGGCCCGCCGGTCATCGCCCGCCGCTGGGAGGCACCGACGGTCAAGGACGCCGTCGCGGACCCGGCCGCGGGCCGGCTGCGCGACGTCGAGGCGGATGTGACGGAGTCCGGGGCCGCCGAGGTCGTGGAGCAGCTGCGCCGACTGGGCTGGCAGCAGGGCGCGGACGGGGACACGGACGGCTTCAGTGCCGGGCAGCCCCGGTACGTGTTCCAGGTGCCGTTCGCCGGACGGTCCCTCGAGGAGATCCGGGGTGGCCTGAACCAGCAGTGGCGGCGCAACATCAAGAAGGCGGAGAAGGCGGGCGTGAAGGTCGTCGAGGGCGGCCTGGACGACCTTCCGGTCTTCTACGAGCTGTACCGCGAGACCGCCGAGCGGGACCGCTTCATCCCCCGGCCGCTCCGCTACTTCGAGCGCATGTGGACCGCACTGCGGGCCGAGGACCCGGACCGGATGCGGCTGTATCTCGCCCACCACGACGGGGAGGTGCTCTCCGCGGCGACGATGCTGACGGTGGGGTCCCATGTCTGGTACTCGTACGGTGCCTCGACCAGCCGGCGGCGCGAGGTGCAGCCCAACAACGCGATCCAGTGGCGGATGATGAGCGACGCGCACGAGCGGGGCGCCGCCGTGTACGACCTGCGCGGCATCACCGACACCCTCGACGAGGGCAACCACCTGCTGGGCCTGCTGCGGTTCAAGGCGGGCACCGGAGGGCAGGCCGCCGAGTACGTCGGCGAGTGGGACTACCCGGTCGGCAAGCTGCTGCACAAGGCGTTCGGCCTGTACATGGCCCGGCGCTGAGCGCTCCGGCACGGCGCGTCCCGGACCGGTGTTGCGAGCCTCCGGTGCGGGGCAGGCTGCGGACATGACCGTCTCCGTGGCGCACCTCAGCGATCCCCACCTCACCACCGGCGCCCTGGCCGCCGAACCGGCGTCCGGTCTCGACCGGGCGCTGGGCCGGGTGCTCGCGCTCGACCCGCTGCCCGACTGTGTGGTGATCACCGGTGATCTCGCCGACCGGGGCACGCCCGCGCAGTACGCGCAGTTGCGCGAGGTGATCGGGCGGTTCCCGCTGCCGCTGCACCTGGTGACGGGCAATCATGACGACCCGGCGGCGCTGCTGGACGCGTTCGGCGGTACGGCGTTCGTGGGCGGGGGCAAGGAGGCGTACTACGCCGTGGACCATCCGGCGCTCACGGTGGCCGTCCTGGACTCGACGGTGGCCGGGTCCCCCGGCGGGCTGCTGGGGGCGGAGCAGCTGGCATGGCTGGACGGGGTGCTCGCCCGCAGGCCCGGCACTCCGGCCTTCGTGTGTCTGCACCATCCGCCGGTGCCGGTCGGGATCCCCTTCCTCGACGGGATGCGGCTGGCGGACGGTGACGCGCTGGCCGAGGTGGTCGCCGGCCGTCCGAACGTCGTCCGGGTCCTGGCGGGCCATCTCCACCGTCCGGTCACCGCCGCCTTCGCGGGCAGCGTGCTGGCCGTGGCGCCGAGCACCTACCGGCAGAGCGGCCTGGCGCTGCGGGACGGCGTGCCCGGCTATCTGCCCGAGCCGACGTCGTTCCTGCTGCATCTGCGCGCGGGCGATGTCTGGGTCACCCATACCGTGCCGGTCAGTCATGCGGCCGGGGTGCTGGCCGGGTACTGACGCGGCCGCGAGGCGCGGGGGCTTCAGGCCCGCCCTCCGCACAGTTCTTCCCCGCAGGTCACTCGGGCGTCGCGGTCCGCCAGCCTGTCATGTTGAACTCGTCGAGCAGCCGCACGTCGCTGCCCTCCAGCGGGAAGGTGCGCGCCTCCAGGCCGGGAGCGGGGGCGATCTCCAGCGCGTCGCCCTCGATCAGGTCGCCGCCGGTCGGGGTCGAGACCCAGACGAGGAGCGAGCGCATGGTTTTCCCGGGCGCCAGCATCACCTCTTCGGGGCCCTTGTCGTTCCCGAAGTACGACGAGCCGGGGTTCACCTTGACCGGGAGCGCGTCGCCGTTCTCGTCGACGGCCTGGACCGAGGGGTAGCCGTCGACCCGGTGGGGCTCGCTGCCGCAGTTGGTCAGGGTCAGCCCGACGGCCCGGTGCCCCAGTGCGGCCTCCACGGGCCCCATGTCCACGACGAGGCCCGAGGCCGGGCAGCCTCCGGTGGCGGTAGGTGCGGGGCTCGGGCGGGTGGCAGGCGCGGTCGCGATGTCCAGGGGGGACGGTGTCGTCGCGCGCACACCCCCGGCGGAGGTCCGCGAGGGGCCCGGCCCCGGCTCTCCCTCACCGGCCGGCACGAGGAATCCCGAGCACCCGGACAGGCCGAGCGTCCCGGCGAGGACCAGGGCGGCCGCCGACACCGGCCCGCGTATATCCCTGCCCGTCGTCCTTCGCATCCTCATGCACCCCGCCCCGCATAGCCCCACCCGCATGTGCGGCCGATCATGCCAGAACACCGAGATAGTTGAGCACTGCTTCACCTTGACCCGGAGAAGAACTAAGTAGACCTTCACGGTCCGGCGGCCGACACTTCGGACATGACGCCGCTCACACGCCCCCGCCCCTTCGGCCGCACCCTCTGCGCCATGATCACGCCGTTCACCACCGCCGGCGCCCTCGATCCGGACGCCGCCGCCGCACACGCCGTGACGCTGGTCGCCGACGGCTGCGACGGTCTGGTGCTCAGTGGCACCACCGGCGAGTCACCGACCACCTCGGACGCCGAGAAGGCGGCCCTGGTACGCGCGGTGCGGGAGGCGGTCGGCCCGGACGTGTCGCTGGTCGCGGGCGTCGGCACCGCCGACACCCGGCACACCGTGGAGCTGGCCGCGCAGGCGGAGGAGGCGGGCGCCGACGGTCTGCTGATCGTCACCCCGTACTACAGCCGTCCCCCGCAGGCCGCCGTCGAGGCGCACTTCCTGCGCGTCGCCGAGTCGGCCGGTCTCCCGCTGATGCTGTACGACATCCCCGGCCGCACCGGCACCCGCATCGAGCCGGAGACGCTGCTGCGGCTGGCTGAGCACCCGCGCATCGTGGCGGTGAAGGACTGTTCGTACGACCTGCTGGGGGCGACCAAGGTGATCGCCGCCACCGCGCTCGCGTACTACTCGGGCTGCGAGGAGCTGAATCTGCCGCTGTACGCGGTGGGCGGCGCCGGATACGTCAGCACGGTGGCCAATGCGGTGCCCGGCCCGTTGCGTGCCGTACTGGACGCCTTCGACGCCGGGGACACGGCAGGGGCGGCCCGGCTGAACGGCCTCCTGGCCCCGCTCACGGAGCTGATGATGGCGTCCGGGCTGCCGGGCACGGTGACGGCGAAGGCTCTGCTGGGCGCGGGCCCGGTCCGCGAACCGCTGCAGCCCGCCGGCCGCGAGGCGACCGACGGGCTGCGAAGGGCGTACGAGGAACTGCTCGCCGCTTAGAGGGTCCGGCAATTGGGGGGTGGAAGAAGGAGCGGGGCTGGGTGCGTGCAGCTGCACGGCGGAGGATTGAGGCAACGCGAAGGGGGTCCCCCATGCCTTCAGGGCACCTTCAGGGCACCTTCAGGGCTATGGGGGAGTTGTTGATTGACGACAACGCCGCAGATGTGCGTGACCGGCCCCGCGACGCCGCCCCCCAATTGCCGGACCCTCTTCCTAGTCGTTGCTGTGCAGGACGTCGTTGAGACCGCCCCAGACCGCGTTGTTCGGGCGGGCCTCGACGGCGCCGCTGACCGAGTTGCGGCGGAAGAGGATGTTCGAAGCGCCGGAGAGCTCGCGCGCCTTGACGACCTGACCGTCCGGCAGGGTGACGCGGGTACCGGCGGTGACGTACAGACCGGCCTCCACGACGCACTCGTCGCCGAGCGCGATCCCGACACCGGCCTCCGCGCCCACCAGGCAGCGCTCGCCGATCACGATGCGCTCCTTGCCACCGCCGGAGAGCGTGCCCATGGTGGAGGCGCCGCCGCCGATGTCGGAGCCGTCACCGACGACGACACCGGCGGAGATCCGGCCCTCGACCATGGAGGTGCCGAGGGTGCCCGCGTTGAAGTTGACGAAGCCCTCGTGCATGACGGTGGTGCCGGCCGCGAGGTGCGCGCCGAGCCGCACCCGGTCGGCGTCGGCGATGCGGACGCCCTTCGGCGCGACGTAGTCCGTCATGCGCGGGAACTTGTCGACGGAGGTGACCTGGAGGTGCAGGCCCTCCGCGCGGGCGTTGAGCCGGACCTTCTCCAGGTCGTCGACGGCGACCGGGCCGAGCGAGGTCCAGGCCACGTTGGTGAGGAAGCCGAACATGCCGTCGAGGTTCTGCCCGTGCGGCTGGACGAGGCGGTGCGAGAGCAGGTGCAGGCGCAGGTACACGTCGTGCGCGTCGAGCGGCTTGTCGTCGAGCGAGGCGATGACCGTGCGGACGGCGACGACCTCGACCCCGCGGCGGGCATCCACGCCGATGGCCTTGGCGGCACCCTCGCCGAGCAGGTTGACGGCGCGGTCGGGCGTGAGCCGCTCGGTTCCGGCCGGGCCGGGCTCGGCGGTGAGCTCGGGTGCGGGGAACCAGGTGTCGAGAACGGAACCGTCGCCGGCGATGGTGGCGAGGCCGGCGGCGACGGCGCCGGTGGTGCGGGTGGAAGTGGTGTCGGTCATGCCCCGAACCTAACCGCCCGGGGGCGGCCCGGGCCAACCGGTCTCAGCGTCCGGGCGCCCGCGAGGGCGGCGTCACTTGCTGATGCGGCCCAGCATCTCCCGCGCGTACGCCTCGTCATAGGCCCCGCCGGTGAGGAGCACCTGCAGACAGATCCCGTCCATCAGCGCGATCAGTGCGCGCGCCGTGACCGGGCCGGTGCGCGGCGCCAGGAGCGCGGCGGTGTCGTCGGTCCACTCGGCGGCGACCGGGCGCAGCGCGGGCCGGCGCAGGGCGGCGAGGTAGAGCTCGTACTCCAGCTCCGCCCGGCCGCGGCCGGCGCCGAAGAACTCCCCGAGCAGCCGGGCGAGTTCGTCTGCGAGATCGGCGGCCGGGTCGGCGAGGGCCCGGCTCTCCCGCATGAGCGCGGCGAAGTTCTCGTTGGACCGGCGCAGGGCGGCGATGAGCAGTTCGTCCAGCGAGGCGAAGTGGTACGTCGTCGAGCCGAGCGGCACATCGGCCTCGGCGGCGACGGAGCGGTGGCTGAGCCCGGCGATCCCCTGGGCGCCGACCACCCGGATCGCCGCGTCGATGATCCGCTCGCGCCGTTCGGGGTCGTACCGACGGGCCATCAGTGCGCCCCGCCCAGATTGAGGACCACCACGCCGGCGATGACCAGAACGATGCCCGCCGCCTTGACCGGGCTGCCGGACTCCCCCATGAACAGCATGCCGATGACGGCGACGGCGGCGGTCCCGATCCCGGCCCAGATCGCGTACGCCGTGCCCATAGACATGGTCTTGAGGGTCTGGGCCAGCAGCGAGAAGGCCAGCAGATATCCGGCGACGGTGATCAGCGAGGGCCACAGCCGGGTGAACCCCTCGCTGTACTTCATGGCGGTCGTCCCGGCCACCTCTGCCGCGATGGCCGCGGCCAGCAGTCCGTATCCCATGTGTACGAGTGTACGCATCGCCGGCGACGTAGGCCCTGGGCCGAACGAGTGACGGGGGCGCTACCGTGGTCCGTCCAGTACATGCCAGTTCATGAGTGACGGACCGACGGAGCAGCAGTGGCGCAGGACGCAGGGTGGGGTGGCGGTGCGTACGGGGGTGCGCCGTACGGGGGGCCTCCGGGGCAGCCCGGCTGGGGCGGCTGGGGCGGTGGCTGGATGCCGCCGAAGCCCGGGGTGATACCCCTGGGGCCGTTGCGGATCGGGGATGTCCTGGGCGGTGCTTTCGCCACCCTGGGCCGTTACGGCAAGCAGCTGTTCGGCGTCGGCGCCGCCGCGTACGGCGGGGCGCTGGCGGTGGTGCTGGTCGCCGCCGCGGTCGCGTACTCGGCCGTAGCGGACCATCTGGACCGGATACTGTCGCTCGGCTCCTACGAGGACCCGCGCGCGGAGGACGTGGTGCCGCTCGTCGTGGCGTTCGGCTCGGTCGCGCTGGTGGGCCTGATCGCCGTCGTGATCTCCACGGCCATGATGTACACGGCCGTGCCGGTGGTCCTTCAGGAAGCGGTCCTGGGCCGCCCGACCACGTTCTCCGCCGTCTGGCGGCGGGCCTGGAGCCGGATGCCTGCCGTGATCGGGACGGTCGTGCTGACCTGGCTGATCGCGATGGTCCCGGTGGTGCTCGCCTGGGCCTGCTTCCTTGCCGTCATGATCGCCGCGCTCAGCACGGACGGCGGCAGCGGGCCGGCCGTCGTGCTCCTGATCGGCGCCCTGGGCACCCTGGCGACGGCCCCGCTGGCGATCTGGCTCTGGGTGAAGTTCAGTCTGGCCCCCTCCGCCGCCGTCTTCGAGAACCAGGGCCCGATCGGGGCGATGCGCCGCTCGTCCCGGCTGGTGCGCGGGGACTGGTGGCGGATTCTCGGGATCACGATGCTGGCCGGCGCCATCGCGGGGGTCGCGAGCTATCTGATCCAGATGCCGTTCTCGCTGCTCGGCATGTTCACCGGCATGCTCGGCACGGCGAATCTGGGCGACGACCCGAATCCGGCCGCGGTCGTCGTCGCCATGAGCGGCTATGTGCTGTCGCTGCTGGTCGGCCAGCTCGTCGCCCAGCTGATCGTGGCCACCTTCCCGCCGCTGGTGACCGGGCTGCTGTACGTCGACCGGCGGATCCGTACCGAGAACCTGGGCCCGGTCCTCGCCGAGGCCGCCGCGGTGCCGCCGCAGTACACGACGTAGCCGTGTCCGGAGAGCGCGCTCAGTCGATGAGCGAGTTCTTCGGGGACAGCACGCAGAACTCGTTGCCCTCGGGGTCCTCCAGCACCACCCAGCTCGCGTCGGCCCGCCGGCCGACGTCGCTGCGCCGGGCCCCGAGTCCGATGATGCGCTCGACCTCGACGCCCATGTCGTCGGGGGCGAGGTCGATGTGGAGCCGGTTCTTGGTCTTCTTCGACTCGGGCACGGGCACGAAGGTGATGCCCGGCAGGGCGTCCTTGTCGGCACCGATGACGATCTCGTCCTCGGCCTCGAAGAGCACCTCCCAGTCGAGCACCCCGCACCAGAACCGGGCGAGCGAGGGAAGATCGTGGGTGTCGACGACGATGCTGTAAAAGGAAACGGCCATGCCCGCCAGTCTGCCTGGCGGGCACGCCCGTTCGCGGGTGAACCGGAGGAAGCCGCCGGACCGGTTCAGCCGTTGACGGTGAACCAGGTGGCGCGGGACTTCTTCCACTCGTCCTGGTCGAGGTCCTTGGCCTCCGTCCCGTCCCCGTACAGATCGGCCGATCCGGCGTCCGTGATCAGCTGGGCGCGTGCGCCGGGCGTGTTCAGGTCCGGTACGTCGACGACGGCCTCCCAGCCGCCCGGGTCGGTGGTCGGCAGGTCGAGCCGCTTCTGCGGCGCGTGTCCCGCTACGCCGTCCCACGAGTAGAGGGCGTACGGATCGGAGTTGTCGTCCGCGGCCCAGGAACCGGCCACGATCAGATACTGGTCGGCGGAGTTCTTACGGATGTCGCGGATGCTGAGGCCGCCCAGGTCCAGTTCGACCGGCGTACCGATCACTGCCTTCGCCCCGGAGCCGGCCACCTTGTCGAAGTTGGTGACGGGCACGATCAGCGCCTTGCCGCCCGCCTTCGGCGGGACGAGCGGTGCCCGGAAGCCGAGGTAGGCGGTGGTCGTCGAACCGGGTGCGAACTCCAGGCCCTCGATGTTGAACCCGTCGATCTGTTTGGGTACTTCGCCGTCCGCCGTGCCCGCGGCGAAGCCGTAGCGGTTGCCGTTGGCCTTGTCCCAGGCGACAAGGTCGTCCCGGAGCTTCCTGTAGGAACCGCCGACGGTCAGCTGGGTCGCGGCGCCGGAGCCGCTCACCGTGGTCGTGAAGACGGTGTTGCGGTCGGACCTGTACTCGCCGTCCTTGTTGTTGCCCAGCGACCCGGTCCAGTAGACCGTATTGCCGACCCGGGCCGCGCCCTCGATGTCGATCTCCTTGGACACCCCGAGCTTCGAGGCCACGTCCCACGTCCGCACGGGCGCGCCGGAGGAGGAACGGTCGTAGAGGCGCAGCGTGTTGGACTCGTCGTCGGCGACCACCACGTAGCCGTCCCCGGCGTCGATGGCGGCCGAGGCGTCGGAGGAGCCGGTGAGGTAGCGGGTGTCGGAGGCGTTCTGCACGGCGGCGGAGGCCGCGAAGTGCAGCGTCTTGGTGGCGGTCTTCCCGCCGAGGCCGGTGACCTTGACCGTGAGGTCGGTGTAGCCGCGGGCGTGCGCGCGGACGCGGAGCTGCCGGGTGGCGCCGGTGCCGCTCACCGTGACGTCCCCGGTGGCGGCGACGGACGCCTTGGAGCTGGCGGAGGCGGCCACGCCGAGCGCGGTGACGTCGGCGCCGCTCTGCGCGACGGTGACCGTCACCACGGGGTCGGCGGTGGCGCCGACGGCACCGGAGAGATACCCGGCCGACAGCACGATCGTCGGCGTTCCATAACTTGCGGCGTGCGCGGGCACGCCGAGGCCCAGGGCGGCCAGCGCCAGGGCGCCTCCCGCGGCGGCGACGGTCCGGCGGTGGCGGAGGACAGGGGGATGCGGCACGGCGTACCTCTCGTCGGCGTGGTGTCGAGGAGTAGGTTCCGGTTCCCGTGCCAACGGGCGGGGCACACCGGAAACACACCGGACGAACAATGCCGAACGGCCCCCGGCATGCCGGGGGCCGTTCACGCTCGTGCGGGGACGCTCAGACGTTGAAGCCCAGCGCGCGCAGCTGCTCGCGGCCGTCGTCCGTGATCTTGTCCGGGCCCCACGGCGGCATCCAGACCCAGTTGATCCGGAGCTCGTTGACGATGCCGTCGGTCGCGGACTTCGCCTGGTCCTCGATGACATCGGTCAGCGGGCAGGCCGCGGACGTCAGGGTCATGTCGAGGGTCGCGATGTTGGCGTCGTCGACGTGGATACCGTAGATCAGGCCCAGATTGACGACGTCGATACCCAGCTCGGGGTCGACGACGTCGTACAGCGCCTCGCGGACCTCCTCCTCGGAGGCCGGCTTGGTGGTCAGGGTCTCGTTGTCGCTCATGCCGTCTTCCCTTCGGACAGCGCTTGCGCCGTCGCGTCCTTCCACGCCATCCAGCTCAGCAGCGCGCATTTGACCCGGGCCGGGTACTTGGAGACACCGGCGAACGCGACCGCGTCCTCCAGCACCTCCTCCATCGCGTCGTCCGGCTCCAGCTGTCCCTTGGACTGCATCAGCTCCAGGAACGCGGCCTGGATCTTCTGGGCCTCGCCCAGTTCCTTGCCCACCAGCAGCTCGTTCAGCACGGAGGCGCTGGCCTGGCTGATGGAGCAGCCCTGGCCTTCGTAGCTCACATCGGCGATCGTCTCGCCGTCGTACCGCACCCGCAACGTGATCTCGTCACCGCACGTCGGATTGACGTGATGCACCTCGGCGTCGCCTTCCCGCAGGCCACGCCCGTGGGGGTGCTTGTAGTGGTCCAGGATCACTTCCTGGTACATGGAATCAAGCTTCACCAGTCAACCCTCAGCGCTGTCTAACCGAAAAAGTTCCGGACGTGGTTCAGACCGTCCACCAGGGCGTCGACCTCGGCGGGCGTGGAGTACAGATAGAACGACGCTCGCGTCGTCGCAGGAATTCCGTACCGCAGGCAGACCGGCCGTGCGCAGTGGTGTCCGACCCGGACCGCGATGCCCTCCTCGTCGAGCACCTGACCCACGTCGTGCGGGTGGATGTCGCCGAGCGTGAAGGAGATCGTGGCGCCGCGGTCCTCCGCGGTGGCCGGACCGATGATCCTGAGGTCGGGGACCTCCAGCAGCCGCTTCACCGCGTACTCGGTGATGGCCTGCTCATGGCGGTGGATGTTCTCCATACCGATCGCCGAGAGGTAGTCCACGGCCGCGCCGAGGCCCACGGCCTGGGCGATCGGGGGCGTACCGGCCTCGAACTTGTGCGGCGCGGGGGCGTACGTCGACGAGTGCATCGACACGGTCTCGATCATCTCGCCGCCACCGAGGAACGGCGGCAGGTCCTCCAGGAGCTCCTGCCGTCCCCAGAGCACGCCGATGCCGGTCGGGCCGACCATCTTGTGACCGGTGAAGGCCACGAAGTCGGCCTGCAGCGCCTGCACGTCGAGCACCATGTGCGGGGCTGCCTGGGAGGCGTCGATGCAGACGAGCGCGCCAACCTCCTGGGCGCGCCGGACGATCTGCTCGACCGGGTTGATCGTGCCCATGATGTTCGAGACCAGCGTGAAGGAGACGATCTTCGTCTTCTCGGTGATGATCTCGTTGATGTTGGACAGGTCGAGCCGGCCGTCGTCCGTGATGCCGAACCACTTCAGCTTCGCGCCCGTGCGCTGCGAGAGCAGCTGCCACGGCACGATGTTGGAGTGGTGCTCCATCTCCGTGGTGACGATCTCGGTCTCGTGGTCGACGCGGTAGGGCTCGTCGGCCCAGCCGAGCATGTTGGCCACGAGGTTGAGCGACTCCGAGGCGTTCTTGGTGAAGATCACCTCGTTGCGGCTGGGCGCGTTGATGAACGCGGCGACCTTGTCACGGGCGCCCTCGTACAGCGCCGTGGCCTCCTCCGCGATCGTGTACACGCCGCGGTGCACATTGGCGTTGTGCCGCTCGTAGTACTCGTTGAGGGCATCGAGCACCTGGCGCGGCTTCTGCGAGGTCGCAGCGCTGTCCAGGTACACGATCTTCTTGCCGTCGTGGACCGTGCGGTCCAGGATCGGGAAGTCCTTGCGGATCGCCTCGGTGTCGAGGAGGCCGGAGAGCCCCTGTCGGGCGTCAGTCACGCGGAAGCGCCTCCCTTCGTGTAGGCCTCGTAGCCCTCTTCCTCCAGCTTGTCCGCGAGCTCGGCGCCGCCGGACTCGGCGATGCGGCCATTGGCGAAGACGTGCACGAAGTCGGGCTTGATGTAGCGGAGGATCCGCGTGTAGTGCGTGATCAGCAGGGTGCCGACCTCGCCGGACTCGCGGACCCGGTTGACGCCTTCGGAGACGGTCTTCAGCGCGTCGACGTCCAGGCCGGAGTCGGTCTCGTCGAGGATCGCGATCTTCGGCTTGAGGAGCTCCAGCTGAAGGATCTCGTGGCGCTTCTTCTCACCGCCGGAGAAGCCCTCGTTGACGTTGCGCTCGGCGAACGCCGGGTCCATCTGGAGACCGGCCATCGTCTCCCTGACCTCCTTCACCCAGGTACGCAGCTTGGGGGCCTCGCCGCGGACGGCCGTGGCGGAGGTACGCAGGAAGTTGGAGACCGAGACACCGGGGATCTCGACCGGGTACTGCATGGCGAGGAACAGGCCGGCACGGGCGCGCTCGTCGACGGTCATGTCCAGGACGTTCTCGCCGTCCAGGGTCACCGTGCCGCCGGTGATCGTGTACTTGGGGTGGCCTGCGAGGGAGTACGCGAGGGTGGACTTGCCGGACCCGTTGGGGCCCATGATGGCGTGGGTCTCGCCCTGCTTCACGGTCAGGTCGACGCCCTTGAGGATCTCCTTCGTGGCGTTGTCGGCCTCGACGGTGACGTGCAGGTCGTGGATTTCAAGCGTTGCCATGGGTGACTCAGGTCTCCTGGGTGACGGAGACGAGCACATCGTCCCCTTGGATCTTGACGGGGTATACGGGGACGGGGCGCGTCGCGGGAAGGCCGGACGGCTTGCCGGTGCGGAGGTCGAAGCTCGATCCGTGCAGCCAGCACTCGATCATGCAGTCCTCGACCTCACCCTCGGACAGCGAGACGTTCGCGTGCGAGCAGATGTCGTTGATCGCGAACACCTCGCCCTCGGTGCGGACGACGGACACCGGCGTCCCGTCGAGCTCCACCCGCTTCGGGGTGTCGTCCTCCAGGTCGCTCAGCGCGCACGCCTTGACGAAGGTCATCAGACCGACGCCTTCAGCTCGGTCTCGATCTTGTCGAGGAGACGGGCTTCGACGTCCGGCAGGCCGATCTGCTGGACCAGCTCGGCGAAGAAGCCGCGCACGACGAGGCGGCGGGCCTCCTCGGCCGGGATGCCGCGGGACTGGAGGTAGAACAACTGCTCGTCGTCGAAGCGGCCGGTCGCGGAGGCGTGGCCGGCGCCGACGATCTCGCCGGTCTCGATCTCCAGGTTCGGCACCGAGTCGACCCGCGCACCGTCCGTGAGGACCAGGTTGCGGTTCATCTCGTAGGTGTCGGTGCCCTCGGCCGCGGCCTGGATGAGGACGTCACCGATCCATACGGCGTGAGCGCCCTCGCCCTGCAGTGCGCCCTTGTAGGCCACGTTGGACTTGCAGTGCGGCGTGTTGTGGTCGACCAGGAGGCGGTGCTCCTGGTGCTGGCCCTTGTCGGTGAAGTACAGACCGAAGAGCTCCGCCTCGCCGCCCGGGCCCGCGTAGGCGATCCGCGGGTGCAGCCGGACCACGTCGCCGCCGAAGGTGACGACGATGGACTTGAAGGAGGCGTCGCGGCCGACCAGCGCGTTGTGCTGGCCGACGTGGACGGCCCGCTCGTCCCAGTCCTGGACGGAGACGACGGTCAGCTTCGCGCCGTCGCCGAGGACGTAGTCGATGTTGGCGGCGAGCACCGCGTCACCGGTGTGGTCGATGACGACGACGGCCTCGGCGAAGGCGCCCAGCTCGATGAGCTGGTGGCCGTAGGCGACACCGCCCTCGCCGTGCACGGCGATCCGGATCGGCTCGGTGAGCACTGCTTCCTTGCCGACGGTGACGACGGAGGCCTGCTCGAAGGACGAGTACGCCTGCGCGGCGACCCGGTCCACCGGCGTACCGGCCTTTCCGAGGCGGGCGTCATCGCGGCCGACGGTCTCGACCGTGACGCCCGCGGGCGCCTCGATGGCGACCTTCACACCGCCGCCGCCCGCGACGGCCGTGCCGTCGTGCAGCCCGCGCAGCCGCTCCAGCGGCGTGAACCGCCACTCCTCCTCGCGGCCGTGCGGGACCGGGAAGTCCGCGACGTCGAAGGACGGGGGCGCGCTCATGCGCGTGGCGACGGTCGACTCGGCGGCCACCGCGATGGAACCGGCGGTGGTGGATCCCGCCGGGATGTTCTGAGCCTCAGCCATGGCTGTCGTAGTGCTCGCTTTCTCAGTCGGACAGATGTCAGGGGGGTTCGGGCGCCGGCGTACTAGCCGACGGAACCCTCCATCTGCAGCTCGATCAGCCGGTTGAGCTCGAGGGCGTACTCCATCGGGAGCTCCTTCGCGATCGGCTCGACGAAGCCGCGCACGATCATCGCCATCGCCTCGAACTCGGTCATACCGCGGCTCATCAGGTAGAAGAGCTGGTCCTCGGAGACCTTGGAGACGGTCGCCTCGTGACCCATCGACACGTCGTCCTCGCGGACGTCGACGTACGGGTACGTGTCGGAGCGCGAGATGGTGTCGACCAGCAGCGCGTCGCACAGCACATTGGACTTCGCGCCGGGCGCGCCCTCGCCGATCTCGATCAGACCGCGGTAGGACGTGCGGCCACCGCCTCGTGCCACCGACTTGGAGACGATGTTGGACGAGGTGTTCGGAGCCATGTGGACCATCTTGGCGCCGGCGTCCTGGTGCTGGCCCTCGCCCGCGAAGGCGATGGACAGGGTCTCGCCCTTGGCGTGCTCGCCCATCAGGTAGACGGCCGGGTACTTCATGGTGACCTTGGAGCCGATGTTGCCGTCGACCCACTCCATCGTCGCGCCCTCGTAGGCGACGGCGCGCTTGGTCACCAGGTTGTAGACGTTGTTCGACCAGTTCTGGATCGTCGTGTAGCGGCAGCGGCCGCCCTTCTTCACGATGATCTCGACGACCGCGGAGTGCAGGGAGTCCGAGGAGTAGATCGGCGCGGTACAACCCTCGACGTAGTGGACGTAGGCGTCCTCGTCGACGATGATCAGCGTCCGCTCGAACTGACCCATGTTCTCCGTGTTGATACGGAAGTAGGCCTGGAGCGGGATCTCCACGTGCACGCCCTTCGGCACGTAGATGAACGAGCCACCGGACCACACGGCCGAGTTCAGCGAGGCGAACTTGTTGTCACCGACGGGGATGATGGTGCCGAAGTACTCCTTGAAGAGCTCCGGGTGCTCCTTCAGCGCGGTGTCGGTGTCCATGAAGATGACACCCTGCGCCTCCAGCTCCTCGTTGATCTGGTGGTAGACGACCTCGGACTCGTACTGCGCGGCGACACCGGCGACGAGGCGCTGCTTCTCCGCCTCCGGGATGCCGAGCTTGTCGTACGTGTTCTTGATGTCCTCGGGCAGGTCCTCCCAGGACTCCGCCTGCTTCTCCGTCGACCGCACGAAGTACTTGATGTTGTCGAAGTCGATGCCCGACAGGTCCGAGCCCCAGTTCGGCATGGGCTTCTTGCCGAAGAGCTTGAGGCCCTTGAGCCGCAGCTTCAGCATCCACTCGGGCTCGTTCTTCTTCTCCGAGATGTCGCGGACGACAGCCTCGGAGAGGCCGCGCTTGGCCGCTGCGCCTGCCGCGTCGGAGTCGGCCCAGCCGAATTCGTACGTGCCCAGGCCGTCGAGCTCAGGGTGGGCAGTCTCCGTAGGGAGCGTCATGCGGGGTTCCTCCCGGACTTGCTTGTGGATGCTGAATCAGTGGTCTGTGGGGTGGGGTGGCCGCTGCGCGGAATGTACGTCGTACACACCCCGTCGCCGTGGGCGATGGTGGCCAGACGCTGCACATGGGTCCCCAGGAGGCTGGAGAAGAACTCCGTCTCCGCCTCGCACAGCTGCGGGTACTGCTCGGCGACATGTGCGACCGGGCAGTGGTGCTGACACAGCTGCTCACCCTGCTGCGGGCCCGGCGCGCTGCGCGCCGTAGCAGCGTACCCGTCGGCGGACAAGGCCTTGGCCAGGGCCTCCGTACGGGATTCGGGCTCCGCGGCGTCGATCGCCGCCCGGTAGGCCGCCGACTGGTCGGCGACCCTGGCCCGGGCGAACGCCATGACCGCTTCGTCGCCCGAGGTCTCGGCGATCCAGCGCAGGGCGTCCGCGGCGAGCTTGTCGTAGGACTGGTCGAAGGCGTCCCGGCCGCAGTCGGTCAGGGCGAACACCTTGGCCGGGCGGCCACGGGTCCGTGCCCCGTACACCCGCTGTTCGCGGGCCTCGACGACGTCGTCGGTGACGAGCGCGTCGAGGTGGCGGCGGACGGCGGCCTGAGTGAGACCCAGGCGCTTCGCCAGGTCGGCGACGGTGGACGGACCGTGGTCCAGGATGGAGCGCGCGACCCGGTTGCGCGTCGAGCGCTCACCGGTCGCGAGTTCCTCCTGCGGAGCCTCGCCCACGTATTTCACAACGCCATTGTTGCGTAATTCCCCCGACCCTGACAACCACGGTCCGGAACGATCACGGGTGGAATCCATCACTTAGGGTTACCTAATCAAGCCCCCGGACCGGGCCCCCGCGGGCGGCTGCCTAGAATTGCCGCCCATGAAGAGCGAGCCCGTTTCACCCCCCTCCGGCCCGGTCGTCCGGATCCGCGGCCTGGTGAAGCGGTACGGCACCAAGACCGCGGTCGACGGCCTCCACCTGGACATCACGGCCGGCGCGGTCACCGCGGTCCTCGGCCCCAACGGCGCGGGCAAGACCACCACGATCGAGACCTGCGAGGGATACCGCCGTCCGGATGACGGGACGGTCCGGGTCCTCGGCCTCGACCCGGTCGCCGACGCGGCGCGCCTGCGCCCCCGGATCGGCGTGATGCTCCAGTCGGGCGGCGTCTACTCCGGCGCGCGCGCCGACGAGATGCTGCGCCACATGGCGAAACTGCACGCCCACCCCCTGGACGTGGACGCCCTCATCGAGCGCCTCGGCCTGGGCGGCTGCGGCCGCACCACCTACCGGCGGCTCTCCGGCGGCCAGCAGCAGCGGCTCGCCCTGGCGATGGCCGTCGTGGGCCGCCCGGAGCTGGTCTTCCTGGACGAGCCGACCGCGGGCCTCGACCCGCAGGCCCGCCGCTCCACCTGGGACCTCGTACGGGAGCTGCGCGCCGACGGCGTGTCGGTCGTGCTCACCACGCACTTCATGGACGAGGCCGAGGAGCTCGCCGACGACGTCGCCATCATCGACGCCGGCCGGCTCATCGCCCAGGGCAGCCCCGAGGCCCTGTGCCGCGGCGGCGCCGAGAACACCCTGCGCTTCACCGGCCGCCCCGGGCTCGACCTCGGCTCCCTGCTGAAGGCGCTGCCCGACGGCACGGAGGCGGCCGAGCTCGCCACCGGCGCGTACCGCATCACCGGCGACGTCGACCCGCAGCTGCTGGCCACCGTCACCTCCTGGTGCGCGCAGCACGGCGTGATGCCCCAGGGCATCTCCGTCGAGCGCCACACCCTGGAGGACGTCTTCCTCGAACTGACCGGCAAGGAGCTGCGCGCATGAGCGCCGGTACGTACGCCCCCCGGCCGGGTGCCGCCCCGCTGGGCCGCATGATCGCCGCGCAGACCGCGCTGGAGACCCGGATGCTGCTGCGCAACGGCGAGCAGCTGCTGCTGACGGTGATCATCCCGACGCTGCTGCTGGTGCTGTTCAGCGCGGTCGACATCGTGGACACCGGCTCGGGCGAGTCGGTCGACTTCCTGACCCCCGGCATCCTCGCCCTCGCCGTGATGTCCACGGCCTTCACCGGCCAGGCCATCGCCACCGGTTTCGAGCGGCGCTACGGCGTGCTCAAGCGGCTCGCCGCCTCGCCGCTCCCCCGCTGGGCGCTGATGACCGCCAAGACGCTCGCGGTCCTGGTCACCGAGGTGCTGCAGGTCGTGCTGCTGACAGTGATCGCCTTCGCGCTGGGCTGGTCGCCGCACGGCAACCCGTTCGCCGTGCTGCTGCTCCTGGTGCTGGGCACCGCCGCCTTCTCCGGGCTCGGCCTGCTGATGGCCGGGACGCTGAAGGCGGAGGCGACGCTGGCCGCCGCCAATCTGGTCTTCCTTCTGCTGCTGGTCGGCGGCGGCGTCATCGTGCCGCTGGACAAGTTCCCGGACGCGGTGCAGTCGGTGCTGGGCCTGCTGCCGATCGCCGCCCTCTCGGACGGCCTCAGGGACGTGCTGCAGCACGGCGCCGCGATGCCGTGGGGCGACCTGGGGGTCCTCGCGGTGTGGACCGTACTGGGGCTGGGCGCGGCGGCGAGGTTCTTCCGCTGGGAGTGAGCCTGCGGGTGCGCTCCGTAGGCGGTTCGGGGTAACTCGTCCCCCTCGTGAAAGCTTGCACAAGCGGCCGCCTACGATGGTGCGCGTGCCCAAGCTGACCCGAGCCGAAGTCGCTCAAGCCGTGCGGAACCCGCTCCTCTACATCGCCGAGCGCTGGACGCCGTCCCCCAAGACCGTGCGCCGTGCGGCCATGTCGGCGGTCGTCATGACCGTCGTCATCGTCGTCACCGGCGGTGCCGTGCGGCTGACCGGTTCCGGCCTCGGCTGCCCGACCTGGCCCAAGTGCACCGACGACAGCCTGACGACGACCAGCGAGATGGGCTTCCACGGCGTCATCGAGTTCGGCAACCGGATGCTCACCTACGTCCTGTGCGCGGCTGTCGGGTGGGCGATCATCGCCGCCCGGTCCGCCAAGCCGTGGCGCCGCAGCCTCACCCGGCTCGGCTGGACGCAGTTCTGGGTGGTCATGGGCAACGCCGTGCTCGGCGGCATCGTGGTGCTCGTCGGGCTCAACCCGTACACCGTCGCGGCCCACTTCCTGCTCTCCACCGCACTGCTCACGATCGCCCTGGTGACGTGGCAGCGGGTCGGGGAGGGCGACACGGCGCCGCGCCCCCTGGTGGGCAAGGCCGTCGCGCAGCTCACCTGGCTGCTGGCGGTCGCGGCGGGGCTGCTGATCGCGGTCGGCACCGTGGTCACCGGGGCCGGGCGGCACGCCGGTGACTCCAGCGACGTCCACCGCATCCCGATCGACTGGAAGATGATCGCCCAGCTGCACGCCGACCTGGCCTGGGTCGTGGTGGCGCTGACCGTCGCGCTCTGGTTCGTCCTGAAGGCCGTCGACGCACCGGTGGGCCCGCTGCACCGCGCCCGGGACCTGTTCGCGATCCTGATGGCGCAGGGCGTCATCGGGTACGTGCAGTACTTCAACGACACCCCCGAGGTCCTGGTCGGGGTGCACATGTTCGGCTCGTGCCTGGTCTGGATCGGTGTGGTCCGCGTCCTGCTGTCGCTGCGCGAGCGGCCGGTGGCCGTCGCCGAGGTGCCGGGCCCGGCGGCCGAGCAGCCGGAGCCCGCTACGGCCGGCTGAGACCGCGACGCGAACAGGGGCGCCCCCGCACGGCTTACGAGTCGTGCGGGGGCGCCCCAGTTCGCGGCGCGGGCCCTTGCAAAAGGCCAGGTAGGCGGGCCCCCCCACAGGATGCCGGCCAACCCCGGGCACACCGACCGCCCCCGGTGGGACC
>NZ_JBITIE010000005.1:275211-295578 GCF_044458665.1 Streptomyces sp. NPDC050422 | reverse complement strand
CGGGGGCGCGGCCCGCGCGGGCCCCCCCGCCGCCCCCCCAGCGGCCCGGTGGCCCCCGCGCGGCCCCCGGGGGCCCCCCCCCCGGGCTCCGGCCCGGGGCGGGGGCGCCCCTGTTCGCGTCGCGGACCGTTCCTCAGGCCTTGTTCGCCGGGCCGCCGATCTGGATGCCGGCCATCCGGGTCCACTCGTACGGCCCCGTGTGGACCTTCGCGGCGAACTCGCCGTCGAAGGACTCGTGCATCGTGATCCCGGACTTCTGCGCGGCGCTCTCGGCGACCGCGTACGAGGGGGCGACGAGATCGCCCCAGCCGCCGTCCTCGCCGACGAGGACGATGCGGGTGCCCATCTGCCCGATGTAGGCGAGCTGCCCCTCGGCACCGCCGTGGGCCTTCGCGAAGGCACCGATCTGCTTGGCCAGCCTGGCCGCCCTGCGCTCCGCGCGCGCCGCCTGCTTGCCGTCCACCTGCTGGGTCTCAGCCGTCTCTGCCATGCACAGGATGCTACCGATGGGTAGGTCAACGTGCGACGGGCGGGGAGCGTGGCGTGGGCCACGGTCCCCGCCCGTCGGCAGGTCGTACAGGAGCGGGTGCTACCTCAGGAAGGGATCCACTGCCACGGCGACGAACAGCAGGGACACATAGGTGATCGACCAGTGGAACAGCCGCATCTCCTTGAGCTTCCCTCCGGTCACCCCGGACTTTGCCCGGCTCAGCAGGCCGTGCGCCTCCCAGAGCCAGAAGCCGCCGGTCAGCACCGCCACCACCGTGTAGAACCAGCCGGTGTAGCCCAGCGGGGTCAGCAGCAGCGAGACGGCCACCATCACCCAGCTGTAGAGGACGATCTGGCGGGCCACCACCCGGTTGGAGGCAATGACCGGAAGCATGGGGACGCCGACCCTTGCGTAGTCGTCCTTCACCTTCATGGAGAGCGGCCAGTAGTGCGGCGGCGTCCAGAAGAAGATGACGGCGAAGAGGATCACCGCGGCCCAGGACATCGAGTTCGTCACGGCGGACCAGCCGATGAGCACCGGCATACAACCCGCGATACCGCCCCAGACGATGTTCTGCGAGGTACGGCGCTTCAGGATCATCGTGTAGACGACGACATAGAAGAGCAGGGCGCCGAGCGACAGCGCCGCCGACAGCCAGTTCACCAGCAGACCGAACCAGACCGTCGAGATCACCGCGAGGGCGATGCCGAAGGCCAGGCACTCGCGCGGGCTCACCATGCCGGTGACCAGCGGGCGCTGCGACGTACGGTCCATCAACGCGTCGATGTCGCGGTCGATGTACATGTTCAGTGCATTGGCACCGCCGGCGGACAGGTATCCGCCGACCGTGGTCGTGAGCACGAGCCACAGGTCGGGAACACCCTGAGCGGCCAGGAACATCACCGGAACAGTGGTGATCAGCAACAGCTCGATGATCCGAGGCTTGGTCAGCGCCACGAATGCCTTGACACGGGCCCCGAACGGGCGATGGCCCCCCGGGCTCGGAGTCAAGGCGACCCCTGCGGGTCGGGACTCGACGGCCGTCACGCACACCCCTGACAGAGAAATCCCAGCAAGCTCCGGGCATGAAGGCCCAGTAAAGACTTGCGCGAACCAGACCACTGTAGACGTTGGGGACACGCCGCCCTTCGCGGGGGTGGGGTCGTGTTGATGTGGCGCGGGGCGTTGCCGCCGCACACATGCGAACGCCCGCACGCGTCCCTGCGGAACACCGGTCCGCGGAGCCGCACGCACCGCTCGCACGGGTGTGCCCCAGGACACTCGCCGGAGGGTTCTCACAAGTGGGCCCGGACGCTCGTCGGAGGCCTCAGGAGTGAGCCCGCACGCTCATCGGAGTGGGCCCATCGGTGAGCCTCCCCGCTCATACGGGAGGCGGATTCGACGGGCCGCCCGCACCCTGGAAGGAGCCGGAAATCACGGCCCCTGACGGGGGTAGGCTCGACAATGCCCGGTGCGGTCACAGTCACCGGTTTACGACAGTGGAGAGGAGCCCTGACTCAGGGTGAGCACCAAGCCGACCACCACAGACCTCCAGTGGACCGAATTGGACCAGCGGGCCGTGGACACCGTCCGCGTCCTCGCCGCGGACGCCGTACAGAAGGTCGGAAACGGCCACCCGGGTACGGCCATGAGCCTGGCTCCCGCCGCGTACACCATCTTCCAGAAGGTGATGCGGCACGACCCCGCGGACGCGGAGTGGACCGGCCGCGACCGGTTCGTCCTCTCGGCGGGCCACACCAGCCTGACCCTCTACATCCAGCTCTACCTGGCCGGGTACGGCCTGGAGCTCGATGACCTGAAGGCCTTCCGCACCTGGGGCTCCAAGACCCCGGGGCACCCGGAGTACGGCCACACCACCGGTGTGGAGACGACGACCGGCCCGCTGGGCCAGGGTGTCGCCAACGCCGTGGGCATGGCCATGGCCGCCCGCTACGAGCGGGGCCTGTTCGACCCGGAGGCGGCCCCCGGCACCTCCCCCTTCGACCACATGGTGTGGGCCATCGCCGGTGACGGCTGCCTCCAGGAGGGCATCTCCGCGGAGGCGTCCTCGCTGGCCGGGCACCAGAAGCTGGGCAACCTGGTCCTGCTGTGGGACGACAACCACATCTCCATCGAGGGCGACACGGAGACCGCGGTCTCCGAGGACACTCTGAAGCGCTACGAGGCGTACGGCTGGCACGTCCAGCGCGTCGAGCAGCTGCCCGACGGCGACCTGGACCCGGCGGGTCTGTACAAGGCGCTGCTGGCCGCCAAGGCCGAGACCGAGCGCCCGTCGTTCATCGCGGCCCGCTCGATCATCGCCTGGCCGGCGCCGCACGCCCAGAACACCGAGGCCGCCCACGGCTCCGCGCTCGGCGACGACGAGGTCGCCGCGACCAAGAAGGTGCTGGGCTTCGACCCGGAGAAGTCCTTCGAGGTCGCCGACGAGGTCATCGCGCACACCCGTGAGGCGCTGGACCGCGGCCGCGAGGCCAAGGCCGAGTGGGAGAAGACCTTCGCCGCCTGGCGCACCGCCAACCCGGAGCGCGCCGCCGAGTTCGACCGGATCTCCGCGGGCGAGCTGCCCGAGGGCTGGGAGGACAAGCTCCCCGTCTTCGAGCCCGGCAAGGGCGTCGCCACCCGCGCCGCCTCCGGCAAGGTGCTCCAGGCACTCGGTGAGATCGTCCCCGAGCTGTGGGGCGGCTCCGCCGACCTCGCGGGCTCGAACAACACCACGATCGACAAGACGTCGTCGTTCCTCCCGGCAGGCAACCCGCTGCCGGGCGCGGACCCGTACGGCCGCACGATCCACTTCGGCATCCGCGAGCACGCCATGGCCGCGACCATGAACGGCATCGCGCTGCACGGCAACACGCGCATCTACGGCGGCACCTTCCTGGTGTTCTCCGACTACATGCGCAACGCCGTGCGCCTGTCCGCGCTGATGCACCTGCCGGTGACGTACGTGTGGACGCATGACTCGATCGGTCTGGGCGAGGACGGCCCGACCCACCAGCCGGTGGAGCACCTGGCCTCGCTGCGCGCCATCCCGGGCCTGAACGTGGTCCGCCCGGCCGACGCCAACGAGACGTCCATCGCCTGGCGCGAGATCCTGCGCCGCTACACCAAGGTGTTCGGCAAGGGTGCTCCGCACGGTCTGGCGCTGACCCGGCAGGGCGTGCCCACGTACGAGGCGAACGAGAACGCGGTCAAGGGCGGCTACGTGCTCTTCGAGGCCGAGGGTGGCGAGCCCCAGGTCCTGCTGATCGGTACGGGCTCCGAGGTGCACCTCGCCGTCGAGGCGCGCGAGGAGCTCCAGGCCGCCGGCATTCCGACCCGTGTGGTGTCGATGCCGTGCGTCGAGTGGTTCGAGGAGCAGGACCAGGCGTACAAGGACAGCGTTCTGCCGCCGTCCGTGAAGGCCCGTGTCGCCGTCGAGGCAGGCATCGGCCTGACCTGGTACCGGTTCGTCGGGGACGCCGGCCGGATCGTCTCGCTCGAGCACTTCGGTGCCTCGGCCGACGCCAAGGTCCTCTTCCGCGAGTTCGGCTTCACCGGCGAGGCCGTCTCGGCCGCCGCCCGGGAATCTCTCGCCGCCGTCACGCGCTGACGCCGTTATACGACTAGTAGGAGATGCAATTCTCATGACAGACGCACTCAAGCGCCTCTCCGACGAGGGCGTGGCGATCTGGCTCGACGACCTTTCGCGCAAGCGGATCACCTCGGGCAACCTCGCCGAGCTGATCGACCAGAGCCACGTCGTGGGTGTCACCACCAATCCCTCGATCTTCCAGAAGGCGATCTCGCACGGCGACGGCTACGAGCCGCAGCTCACCGACCTCGCCACCCGCAAGGTCACCGTGGACGAGGCCATCCGCATGATCACCACGGCGGACGTCCGTGACGCCGCCGACATCCTGCGTCCCGTCTTCGACGCCACGGACGGCCAGGACGGCCGGGTCTCCATCGAGGTCGACCCGCGTCTGGCCCACCACACGGCGGCCACGGTCGCCGAGGCCAAGCAGCTGGCCTGGCTGGTGGACCGGCCGAACACGCTCATCAAGATCCCGGCGACGAAGGCCGGCCTGCCGGCGATCACCGAGGTCATCGGCAAGGGCATCAGCGTCAACGTCACGCTGATCTTCTCGCTGGAGCGCTACCGCGAGGTCATGGACGCCTACCTGGCGGGTCTGGAGAAGGCGAAGGCCGCGGGCCTGGACCTCTCCAAGATCCACTCGGTGGCGTCGTTCTTCGTGTCCCGCGTGGACACCGAGATCGACAAGCGGCTCGACGCGATCGGCAGCGACGAGGCCAAGGCGGCGAAGGGCAAGTCCGCCCTCGCCAACGCGCGTCTGGCCTACGAGGCGTACGAGGAGGTCTTCGCCGGCGAGCGCTGGGCCGCCCTCGACAAGGCGCACGCCAACAAGCAGCGCCCGCTGTGGGCCTCGACCGGCGTGAAGGACCCGTCCCTCAAGGACACCCTGTACGTCGTCGACCTCGTCGCGCCGAACACGGTCAACACCATGCCGGAGGCAACTCTGGACGCGGTGGCCGACCACGGCGAGATCACCGGCAACACCGTCGCCGGTTCCTACGACCAGGGCCGTGCCGACCTCGAAGCGATCAAGAAGCTCGGGGTCAGCTACGACGACGTCGTCCAGCTCCTGGAGGACGAGGGCGTCGAGAAGTTCGAGGCCGCCTGGATCGACCTGCTCAACTCGACCGAGGCAGAGCTCAAGCGCCTCGCCCCTTCGGAGGGCTGACCACTTTGTCTGGTGTTCCCGGAGCCAACCCGCTCCGTGACGCCCAGGACCGACGGCTCCCGCGTATTGCGGGGCCGTCGGGCCTGGTCATCTTTGGCGTCACGGGCGATTTGTCCCGTAAAAAGCTGATGCCCGCCGTCTACGACCTGGCCAATCGCGGCCTGCTGCCGCCGGGCTTCTCGCTCATCGGTTTCGCGCGCCGCGAATGGCAGGACGAGGACTTCGCACAGGAGGTCCACGACGCCGTCAAGCAGCATGCCCGTACCGAGTTCCGCGAGGAGGTCTGGCAGCAGCTCATCCAGGGGATGCGCTTCGTCCAGGGCAACTTCGACGACGACGAGGCCTTCGAGACCCTGAAGGCCACCATCCAGGAGCTCGACCAGGCGCAGGGGACGGGCGGCAACTTCGCCTTCTATCTCTCCGTGCCGCCGAAGTTCTTCCCCAAGGTCGTACAGCAGCTCAAGAAGCACGGGCTCGCGGACCAGAAGGAGGGTTCCTGGCGGCGTGCCGTCATCGAGAAGCCCTTCGGTCACGACCTGAAGAGCGCGCAGGAGCTCAACCAGCTCGTGCACGACGTCTTCCCGCCCCACGAGGTCTTCCGGATCGACCACTACCTGGGCAAGGAGACGGTCCAGAACATCCTGGCGCTGCGGTTCGCCAACACGATGTTCGAGCCGATCTGGAATCGTTCGTACGTCGACCACGTCCAGATCACGATGGCCGAGGACATCGGCATCGGCGGCCGGGCCGGGTACTACGACGGCATCGGCGCCGCCCGTGACGTCATCCAGAACCACCTGCTCCAGTTGCTGGCGCTGACGGCGATGGAGGAGCCCGGCTCCTTCCACCCGAAGGCCCTGGTCGCCGAGAAGCTCAAGGTGCTCACCGCCGTGGAGCTGCCGGACGACCTCGGCAAGCACACTGTGCGCGGTCAGTACGCGCACGCGTGGCAGGGCGGCGAGGAAGTCCCCGGCTATCTGGAGGAGGACGGTATCGACCCCAAGTCGAAGACCGACACCTTCGCCGCGATCAAGCTGACGATCAACAACCGCCGCTGGGCGGGCGTGCCGTTCTACCTGCGTACCGGAAAGCGGCTCGGCCGCCGGGTCACGGAGATCGCGGTCGTCTTCAAGCGCGCCCCGTACCTCCCCTTCGAGTCCGGGGCGACGGAGGAGCTGGGCGGCAACGCCCTGGTCATCCGGGTCCAGCCGGACGAGGGCGTGACCGTGCGGTTCGGCTCCAAGGTGCCCGGCACCTCGATGGAGGTCCGGGACGTCACGATGGACTTCGCCTACGGCGAGTCCTTCACGGAGTCCAGCCCGGAGGCCTACGAGCGGCTCATCCTCGACGTGCTGCTCGGCGACGCCAACCTCTTCCCCCGGCACCAGGAGGTCGAACTCTCCTGGAACATCCTCGACCCGATCGAGGAGTACTGGGACAAGCACGGCAAGCCCGCGCAGTACCCGGCGGGCACCTGGGGCCCGGCCGAGGCGGACGAGATGCTCGCACGAGACGGACGGAGCTGGCGCCGGCCATGAAGATCGATCTCACGGAAACCACTTCCAGCAAGATCAACCAGGCGCTGGTGTCGGCCCGTCGTGCCATCGGCACCCCGGCGATCGGCATGGTGCTCACGCTCGTCATCGTCACCGACGAGGAGAACGCGTACGACGCTCTCAAGTCGGCCGGCGACGCCTCGCGCGAGCACCCCTCGCGGATCATCGCGGTGATCAAGCGCGTCAGCCGTTCGCCGCGCAGCCGGCGTGACGCCCGGCTGGACGCCGAGGTCCGGGTCGGTTCCGACGCGGGCACCGGTGAGACCGTGGTGCTGCGGCTCCACGGCGAGCTGGCCAACCACGCCCAGTCGGTGGTCCTGCCGCTGCTGCTGCCGGACGCCCCGGTCGTGGTCTGGTGGCCGGAGGACGCGCCCTCGGACCCGGCGAAGGACCCGCTGGGCGCACTCTCCCAGCGCCGGATCACGGACACCTACTCGGCGGAGCACCCGATCTCCGAGCTGGCGGTGCGCGCGAAGTCGTACACCCCGGGTGACACCGATCTGGCCTGGACCCGGATCACGGGGTGGCGCTCGATGCTGGCAGCCGCGCTCGACCAGCAGGCCGTGGACGTCGTCTCGGCGACGGTCGAGGGCGAGTCCGAGAACCCGAGCTGCGAGCTGCTGGCCATGTGGCTCGCGGACCGGCTCCAGGTCCCGGTCGAGCGCACGACGTCCGGCGGTCCCGGTCTGACGGCCGTCCGGATGGAGACCAAGAACGGCACGATCGTGCTGGACCGGGCCGACGGTTCGCTGGCCACGCTCTCCATGGTGGGACAGCCGGACCGTGCGGTGGCGCTCAAGCGCCGGGAGACCGCGGAGCTGCTCGCCGAGGAGCTGCGCCGGCTCGACCCGGACAACACCTACGAGTCCGCGGTGAAGTTCGGCGTGGAACGGCTCGGGGAGGCGGCGAAGCCCAAGGCCGCCGCATCCTCGTCACCGGCCGCGTCCGCCACCAAGAAGGCGGCCGCGCCGGCGAAGAAGGCGGCGTCGAAGTGAGCGTCGTCCCGCAGCTCGTCGTGCACCGCGACAAGGAGCTGATGGCGCAGGCCGCGGCGGCCCGGCTGATCACGAAGATCGTGGATGCCCAGGCCGCACGCGGTCACGCCTCGGTGGTGCTCACCGGCGGTCGCAACGGCAACGGCCTGCTGGCCGCACTCGCCGACGCGCCCGCCCGGGACGCGATCGACTGGCCGCGGCTCGACCTCTGGTGGGGCGACGAGCGGTTCCTGCCGGAGGGTGATCCGGAGCGCAATGTCACGCAGGCCCGCAAGGCCCTGCTGGACTCGGTGCCGCTGGACCCGTCCCGGGTGCACGCGATGCCCGCGTCGGACGGGCCCTGCGGCCAGGACGCCGATGCGGCAGCGGCCGCGTACGCCGCCGAACTGGCCGCCGCGGCCGGTCCGGAGGACCACGGCCCGGTGCCGGTGTTCGACGTGCTGATGCTGGGTGTCGGTCCGGACACCCATGTCGCGTCGCTCTTCCCCGAACTGCCCGCGGTACGGGAGACCGAGCGCACCGTCGTCGGTGTGCACGGGGCGCCCAAGCCGCCGCCCGTCCGCGTCTCGCTCACGCTGCCCGCCATCCGGGCGGCGCGCGAGGTGTGGCTGCTCGCGGCGGGCGAGGACAAGGCGGAGGCCGCGGCCATCGCCCTGTCGGGGGCCGGGGAGATCCAGGCCCCGGCAGCGGGTGCGTACGGTCGCAGCCGCACGCTGTGGCTGCTGGACGCGGCGGCGGCCTCGCGGCTGCCGCGCGCCCTGTACCCGCCGGCCTCGGCCTGAACGGCTGTCAGCGGTACTGCCCGCAGGCCCGGTTCGCTCCTCGGAGCGGACCGGGCCTGCGCGTGCAAGGGCTCTCCCGGCTCACTCCCCCGGCCGGACCCGCTCCAGGAAGGGCTCCAGCAGCCCTGGGACGGCCTCGGAGGCAAAGGCCAGCCCCTCGGACGCGTCCGCGTCGTACACCGTGTACGCGCCCGCTCCCGCGGCCGTCGTCGCGGTGACGTTCAGCACCCCGCCCCGTCGCTGGAAGTACGACTGCCGGACCGTCCAGCCGATCACCCCGGCCCGCTCCAGCGCGGCCGTGGAGCGGCGCAGGGTGCCCGAGCGCGTGACCAGGTAGCCGCCGCTGAGGGCGTGACCGAGTCCGCGGTACGCGTCACGGGCCAGCAGCACTCCGACGGGCAGCCCGACGACCGCGCAGCCGAGTGCGGTCCAGAGCAGGACGGGCGTCAGCAGGGCGCCGAGCAGGGCCTGGACCAGGACGGGTACCAGGACCGCCCAGTACGCCCGCCGCAGTCGCCGGCCGCGCGCGGCGGGCGGATGCGCGGTCAGGGCGGCACCGGTCGGGGACACCGTCTCGCGCAGCACGGCGGCGGCTGCCTCGTCGGCGACCGGCCGGGGTGCGGCCGGCAGCAGCGTGTTGTGGTCGCCGTGCTGCTCCTCGTCGTCCTTGGCCAGTCCGGTGGTGATGGCGTCGACCCGGGCGGCGCCCAGCAGCCGGACGCCGAGCGGCTCGACGAGGTCGACACCCCGCAGTCGCCGCTCCTCGATGGAGACGGACCGGGAGGTAAGCAGTCCGCGCCGGATGCGCAGGGTGCCGCCCGGTTCGCGTTCGAGGCGGTAGTTCCACCACATCTCGACCCAGAGCCCCAGCGCGCCGACGACGCCCGCGAGTGTCGCGGCGACGGCGAGGACCACGATCACGGAGGGCAGGGAGAAGTCGCGGAACCGGTCGCCGACCCACTCGATCACCTGCCCCTGTGCCCCGAACCAGTCGCTGACCTGCAGCACGGCCCCGGCCGCGGCACCGCCGAGCGCGGGTGCGACGAACGAGACGGGTGCGTAGCGGATCCAGCGCGGGTCGAGCGTGACGAGCTCGCCCTCGCGGTGGCTGCCGGACGCCTCGGTGCGAGCGCGTTCCAGGAGCGCGCGGCGCAGCCGTTCGCCCTCGGCGCGCCGGACCGGGTCGAGTTCCAGGGTGGAGTCGTCGCCGGTGTGCTCACCGGTGCCGATCCGGACGGTGACGAGGCCGAGGACGCGCTGGAGCAGGTGGGCGGTGAGGTCGACGCTGCGGATGCGTTCCCGGGCCAGGGAGCGCTTCCGGACGAGCAGGAGGCCGGTGTGGAGCTCGACCCGGTCGGCGCCGACGCGGTAGCGGGTGCGGCGCCAGCGTACGTAGTCGGCGCCGGCGCTGCCCGCGATCAGCAGGAGGGCGCCGGCCAGCACCCAGGCGAGCGCGGCGGCGAAGCCGAACCGTCCGGAGAGCCCGAGCGTGGTCGGTACGGCGGCTCCCGCCGCCACGCCCGACGTGACGAGGGCGGTGGCCAGGACCGTACGCCGGTCGAGGCGCCGCCAGTCCACCGCGGTTGAGCCGCCCCCGCTGTCGGCGACGGTGCCGCCGGGGGCGGTGTCCGCCGTGGTCATGTGGCGTCACCGGGGGTGTCCTGGGTGATCCGGGTCAGCCGCTCGGCGAGCTCGGCCGCCAGTTCGTGGTCGAGGCCCTCGATCCGGACGGCGCCCTTGGACGAGGCGGTGGTGACGGTGACCGTGGCGAGCCGGTAGAGCTGTTCGAGCGGGCCGCGCACGGTGTCCACCGTCTGGATCCGGGACATCGGCGCGATCCGCCACTCCTGCCGCAGCACCCCGGTCCGCACGTACACCGCCTCGTCCGTGACCTCCCAGCGGTGGGTACGGAACCACCAGAGCGGAACGAGGACGGCGCAGCCGACGCCGAGGACCGCGAGCACCGCGGCGGGCAGCAGCAGCCAGAACCGGGCGGACGCAATGAACGCGCCCAGCACCGCCAGAACCACCACCGGCAACGCCGTCAGCAGCAGCCACTGTGCCCGCCACCAGCCGACGGCCCGCGGGTCCAGCGTGTGCGCCGGGGCCCGCAGCCGTACCGCCCCCTCCCCCGTGGCCACGGTCTCAGCGCCCCCGCAGCTCGCGGTACGCGGCGACGAGCGCGGCGGTCGAACTGTCCAGCTGTTCGGCGCCCTTGCCCTCGGTCAGCACGGGCTCGATCTTCTTGGCGAGGACCTTGCCGAGCTCGACGCCCCACTGGTCGAAGGAGTCGATGTTCCAGACGGCACCCTGGACGAAGACCTTGTGCTCGTACAGCGCGATCAGCTGGCCGAGCACGGACGGGGTCAGCCGGTCGGCGAGGATCGTCGTCGTCGGGTGGTTGCCGCGGAACGTCTTGTGCGGCACCAGTTCCTCGGGGACTCCCTCGGCCCGCACCTCGTCCGGCGTCTTGCCGAAGGCCAGGGCCTGGGTCTGGGCGAAGAAGTTGGCCATCAGCAGGTCGTGCTGGGCGACCAGGCCGGGCAGCAGGGCCTCGACCGGCTCGGCGAAGCCGATGAAGTCGGCCGGGATGACCTTGGTGCCCTGGTGGATCAGCTGGTAGTAGGCGTGCTGGCCGTTGGTGCCGGGGGTACCCCAGACGACGGGACCGGTCTGCCAGTCGACCGGGTTGCCGTCCCGGTCCACGGACTTGCCGTTGGACTCCATGTCGAGCTGCTGCAAGTACGCCGTGAACTTGGACAGATAGTGGCTGTAGGGCAGCACGGCGTGCGACTGGGCGTCGAAGAACGCGCCGTACCAGACGCCCAGCAGGCCCAGCAGCAGCGGGACGTTCTCCTCGGCCGGGGCGGTGCGGAAGTGCTCGTCGACGAGGTGGAAGCCGTCGAGCATCTCGCGGAACCGGTCCGGACCGATGGCGATCATCAGCGAGAGACCGATGGCCGAGTCGTACGAGTAGCGGCCGCCGACCCAGTCCCAGAACTCGAACATGTTGGCGGTGTCGATGCCGAAGTCGGCGACCTTCTCCGCGTTCGTCGACAGGGCCACGAAGTGCTTGGCCACCGCGTCCTGACCGGCCCTCAGGCCGGTCAGCAGCCAGTCGCGGGCCGAGGTGGCGTTGGTGATCGTCTCGATCGTGGTGAAGGTCTTCGACGCGATGACGAAGAGCGTCTCGGCCGGATCGAGGTCGTGCACGGCCTCGTGCAGGTCGGCGCCGTCGACGTTGGAGACGAAGCGGACGGTGAGCGAGCGGTCCGTGAAGGAGCGCAGCACCTCGTACGCCATCGCGGGGCCGAGATCGGAGCCGCCGATGCCGATGTTGACGATGTTCTTGATCGGCTTGCCGGTGTGGCCGGTCCACTCGCCGGACCTGACACGGTCGGAGAAGGCGGCCATCTTGTCGAGCACGGCGTGCACGGCGGGCACCACGTTCTCGCCGTCGGCCTCGATCACGGCATCGCGCGGGGCGCGGAGCGCGGTGTGCAGGACGGCGCGGTCCTCGGTGGTGTTGATCCTGTCGCCGCGGAACATCGCGTCGCGCAGCTCGGCGACGCCGGTGGCCGCGGCGAGCTCACGGAGCAGCCGGAGCGTCTCGTCGGTGAGCAGCTGCTTGGAGTAGTCGACGTACAGATCGCCGACGCGCAGGGTGTATCCCGTGCCGCGCTCCGGATCGTCCGCGAACAGCTGTCGCAGATGGGTCGTCCCGAGCTGCTCACGGTGCTTTCCCAGCGCGGTCCATTCCGGCGTCTGGTTGAGCCTGGTTCGACTTTGTGCGTTCATCCCGGACATCAGCCCACTTCTCTCGTCACCGCAGTTCCCCGCTGCCCCTCCAACTTAATTGATCAGGGCGGCGGACGGGACAACGGCGGGCTGCGGCACGGCAGAAGCGTTCCGGCCGGGCACCCTGGGGGTGTCCGGCCGGTGAACAACTTCTGCGGAGGCACGAGGGGTGTCAGATCTCGCCGCGGAGTTTGGCAAGGGCCTCGGCGAGGATGGCCTCGCCGTCCGCGTCGCTGCGGCGCTCGCGCACGTACGCCAGATGCGTCTTGTACGGCTCGGTGCGCGGCGGGTCCGGCGGGCTGTCCCGGTCCTGGCCGGCCGGGAATCCACAGCGCGGGCAGTCCCAGGTCTCCGGTACCTGCGCGTCATGGGCGAAGCTCGGCTGCGTCTCGTGCCCGTTCGAGCACCAGAAGGAGATGCGGGCCCGGGGCGCGGACTCGCCGCGCTCGGCCTCCCCCATCGGCCCCGCTCCGACCCGGCTTCCCCGGATCGCGTTGCCACTTGCCACGGTCGTAACTCCCTGCGTGATGGTGCTCGAAGATGCCCCAGTCTACGTAAGGCCCAACGCGCGTCCAGTGGTTGGAGTTACACCCTCACCGGAATCGCGTACGACGGGTCAGTTGTCCAGCTTGATGAGCAGACCAAGCACCACGATGCACGCGAACCATCCCAGACCGACCACGACGGTGATCCGGTCGAGGTTGCGCTCGGCGACCGAGGAACCGCCGACGGAGGACTGCATTCCGCCACCGAACATGTCGGAAAGTCCGCCGCCCTTCCCCTTGTGCATCAGCACCAGCAGCATCAGCAGCAGGCTGAAGACGATCAGGGCGATCTCGAACCCCAAAATCACGGCTGGTCCCTACTTTCCGGAATTCCTGACTGCATGTGCGAACAACGGGGGCCGGGAGGATGCCCTCCTCGGCCCCCGCTAGGGTACGACGGATCCGCGCTACCGCATACTCACTGGTCGCGGAAGCGGACGATCTTGACGAACTCGTCGGCGTCCAGTGCGGCGCCGCCGATCAGCGCGCCGTCCACATCGGGCTGCGCCATGATCGCGGCCACGTTGCCGGACTTCACCGAGCCGCCGTACTGGATGCGGACCGCGTCGGCCAGCTCCTGCGAGTACAGCTCGGCGAGGCGGACACGGATCGCGCCGCAGACCTCCTGCGCGTCCTCGGGGGTGGCGACCTCGCCGGTGCCGATGGCCCAGACCGGCTCGTACGCGACCACGATGGTCTCGGCCTGCTCGGCCGGGATGTCCTTCAGCGCACCGTCGAGCTGCGCGAGCGTGTACGCGACCTGGTCACCGGCCTTGCGGATGTCCAGGCCCTCGCCGACGCAGAGGATCGGGGTCAGGCCGTGCTTGTACGCGGCCTTCACCTTGGCGTTGCAGACCTCGTCGGTCTCCGCGTGGTACCGGCGGCGCTCGCTGTGGCCGACGGCGACGAAGGTGCACTTCAGCTTGGCGAGCATCGGGCCGGAGATCTCACCGGTGTACGCGCCGGAGTCGTGCGCCGAGATGTCCTGGGCGCCGTACTTGATCTTCAGCTTGTCGCCGTCGACCAGCGTCTGCACGGAGCGCAGGTCGGTGAAGGGAGGCAGGACGGCGACCTCTACGGCGTCGTAGTCCTTGTCGGCCAGGGCGAAGGCGAGCTTCTGGACGTGGGCGATGGCCTCGAGGTGGTTGAGGTTCATCTTCCAGTTGCCCGCCATCAGCGGGGTCCGGCCTTGGGCGGTAGCAGTCATGAAAGGTCAGTCCTCCAGTGCGGCGAGGCCGGGAAGCGTCTTGCCCTCGAGGTATTCGAGGCTGGCGCCGCCACCGGTCGAGATGTGTCCGAACGCGTTCTCGTCGAAGCCCAGGATGCGGACCGCGGCGGCGGAGTCGCCACCGCCGACCACACTGAAGCCCGAGGAGTCGACGAGGGCCTGGGCGACGGCCCTGGTTCCCTCGGCGAAGTCGGGGTGCTCGAAGACGCCCATCGGGCCGTTCCAGAAGACGGTGGCCGCGTCGGCGAGCTTCGATGCGTAGAGCTTGTTGGTCTCCGGGCCGTTGTCCAGACCCATCTGCCCGGCCGGCATGGCGTCGGCGGCGACGGTGGACGGGTTGGCCGGGGCCTTGGTCTTGAGGTCCGGGAACGCCGGGGCGACCACGACGTCGACGGGGAGCACGAACTCCACGCCCTTCTCCTCGGCGCGCTTGAGGTACTCCAGCACCACCGGGATCTGGTCCTCCTGCAGCAGCGAGCTGCCGACCTCGTGGCCCTGGGCCTTGAGGAAGGTGTACGCCATGCCGCCGCCGATGAGGATGCGGTCGGCCCGCTCCAGGAGGTGGTCGATGACGCCGAGCTTGTCGGAGACCTTGGCGCCGCCGAGCACCACGGCGTACGGGCGCTGCACGTCGTCGGTCAGCTTCTTCAGGACGCCGACCTCGGTGGCGATCAGGTCGCCCGCGGCGTGCGGCAGCCGGGCCGGGAGGTCGAAGACCGAGGCGTGCTTGCGGTGGACGGCTCCGAAGCCGTCGCCCACGTACAGATCGGCGAGCTCGGCCAGCTGGTCGGCGAAGGCGCCGCGCTCTGCGTCGTCCTTCGACGTCTCGCCGGCGTTGAAGCGGAGGTTCTCGATGACGGCGACCTGGCCGTCGGTGAGCGCGGCGACGGTGGCGCGGGCGGACTCGCCGACCGTGTCGGTCGCGAAGGCCACGCCGGTCCCGAGCAGCTCACCGAGGCGGGCGGCCGCGGGCGCCAGCGAGAACGCCGGGTCCGGGGCGCCCTTGGGGCGGCCGAGGTGCGAGGCGACGACGACCCGGGCGCCGGCCGCTGCCAGCTTCTCGATGGTCGGCTGGACGGCACGGATGCGGCCGTCGTCGGTGATGGTGGTGCCGCTGAGCGGCACGTTGAGGTCGGCGCGGACGAATACGCGCTTGCCGGTGACCCCTTCGGCGAGAAGTTCGTCGATCGTCTTCATCTGTCTGGACTCCTTGGAGGACGAGGGAGCATGCAGCGGGGCCCGAACGGCGCTGCGTTGCGCTGTTCGAGCCCCGTGCTCACATCGAGGTGCCTGCCGATCCGAGGATCAGAGCTGGCCGCCGACGAAGACGGTCAGGTCGACGAGGCGGTTGGAGTAACCCCACTCGTTGTCGTACCAGCCGAGGATCTTCACCGTGCTGCCCTCCTGGACCATGGTCAGGGAGGAGTCGAAGGTGCAGGACGACGGGTCGCCGACGATGTCCGAGGACACGATCGGGTCCTCGGTGTACGTCAGGAAACCCTTGAGGTCGCCGTCGTCGGACGCCTTCTTGAACGCGGCGTTGACCTCGTCCTTGGTGACCTCGCGCTGCAGGGTCACGACGAGGTCGGTGGCGGAACCGGTCGGGACCGGGACGCGCATCGCGATGCCGTCGAGCTTGCCCTTGAGCTGCGGCAGGACCAGGGCGGTGGCCTTGGCGGCACCCGTCGTGGTCGGAATGATGTTCTCGGCGGCGGCGCGGGCGCGGCGCAGGTCCGAGTGCGGGAAGTCCAGGATCCGCTGGTCGTTCGTGTACGCGTGGACCGTCGTCATCAGGCCCTTGACGATGCCGAAGTTCTCGTCGAGAACCTTGGCCATCGGCGCCACACAGTTGGTGGTGCAGGAGGCGTTGGAGATGACGTGGTGGTTGGCCGCGTCGTACTTGTCCTGGTTGACGCCCATCACGATGGTGATGTCCTCGTCCTTGGCCGGAGCCGAGATGAGGACCTTCTTGGCGCCGCCCGCGATGTGCTTGGCGGCGTCGGCCTTCTTGGTGAAGATGCCGGTCGACTCGATGACGATGTCGACGCCCAGCTCACCCCACGGAATGTCCGCCGGGTTGCGCTCGGAGAGCACCTTGATGGTGTGACCGTCGACGGTGATGGTGTCGGCGGTGTGGCTCACCTCTGCCTTGAGACGACCCAGAATGGTGTCGTACTTCAGCAGGTGGGCCGTGGTCGCAGTGTCACCCAGGTCGTTGACAGCCACGATCTCGATGTCCGCACCCTGCTCCAGCAGCGCGCGGAAGTAGTTACGACCGATGCGGCCAAAGCCGTTGATGCCTACGCGGATCGTCACGAACCGATCTCCTCGTTAGGTACGCCGGTTTTCGACGCCGGCGAGTTGTATGGGATGTCCCCGACCGCCTCCGACCCTACCTCTCCGAAGCCCTCGGGGTGACATCGAGCAGGGCCGCAGGAACGGCGGAGGCCCGTACTCCCCAGTAGGAGTACGGGCCTCCGGTTGTCCTCGCCCGCCTGCTGCGACGATTACGCAGCGTCAACACCCGCGGGTGTGCGGCGCGTTCCCGCCGCGGCTCGTCGGCGGGGGTGCGGATCAGCCGACCAGGTTGTCGGCCAGCTCTTCGCTGAGAGTGGATTCCGTGCTGGGGATCCCGAGGTCCTGGGCCCGCTTGTCGGCCATCGCGAGCAGCCGGCGGATCCGGCCCGCGACGGCGTCCTTGGTCAGCGGCGGGTCGGCGAGGGCGCCCAGCTCCTCCAGGGAGGCCTGCTTGTGCTCCATGCGCAGCCGTCCGGCCGCCGCGAGGTGCTCGGGGACCTCCTCGCCGAGGATCTCCAGCGCGCGTCCCACCCGGGCGCCCGCGGCGACCGCGGCCCGGGCGGACCGGCGGAGGTTCGCGTCGTCGAAGTTGGCGAGCCGGTTGGCGGTGGCGCGGACCTCACGGCGCATCCGCCGCTCCTCCCAGGCCAGCACCGACTCATGGGCGCCGAGCCGGGTGAGCAGGGCGCCGATCGCGTCGCCGTCACGGACGACGACCCGGTCCACGCCGCGCACCTCACGGGCCTTCGCCGCGATGGAGAGCCTGCGGGCGGCGCCGACCAGCGCGAGCGCGGCCTCCGGGCCCGGGCAGGTCACCTCCAGCGAGGAGGAGCGGCCCGGCTCGGTGAGCGAGCCGTGGGCCAGGAAGGCCCCGCGCCAGGCGGCCTCGGCATCGCAGGTGGCCCCCGAGACCACCTGCGGGGGGAGTCCGCGGATGGGCCGGCCGCGGCCGTCCACCAGGCCGGTCTGACGGGCCAGCTGGTCGCCGCCCGCCACCACCCGCACGACATAGCGGGAACCGCGCCGGAGCCCGCCGGGGGCCATCACGATCAGCTCCGAGCTGTGCCCGAAGATCTCGAGAATGTCCCGCTTCAGCCGGCGCGCCGCCATCGCGGTGTCCAGCTCAGCCTCGATCACAATCCGGCCGCTCACCAGGTGCAGCCCACCCGCGAACCGAAGAATCGCCGAGACTTCTGCCTTCCTGCAGCAGGTCCGGGTTACGGGAAGCCGAGAGATTTCGTCCTTCACCGCTGGCGTCATCGCCATGGGCCGATCCTTCCATGCATCCGAAAAATACGGTCGTACGCGGCAGCCAACAGCTCCGGATCATGAATCGGATCGCCGTCGGGTGAGGCCACGGGCGCCAGCTCGACCGCGGCGCCGAGCCGTTTTGCGGCGTCGGCGAGGGACTCGCGGTCGGGCACGGCGGCCTCGTCGGCCAGCACCACGTCCAGGGCGAGTTTAGGGGCGTGTCGTCCCAAAACCTCCAAATGACGCTGCGGAGAGAAGCCATCTGTTTCACCGGGTTGCGGTGCGAGGTTCAGCGAGAGGACCTTCCGGGCCTTCGTTTCGATCAGTGCGTCCAGCAGATCGGGCACAAGCAGATGCGGAATGACCGAGGAGAACCAGGACCCGGGACCGAGCACCACCCAGTCCGCGTCCAGGACCGCGGCGACCGCCTCGGGGACGGCCGGCGGGTCGTGCGGGACCACGTGCACGGACTGGACCTCGCCCGGGGTGAGAGCCACGGTGGCCTGGCCGCGCACCGTGTCCACCCGGTCCGGATGCTCCGGGTCGTGGCCCTTCACGAGCGCCTGGAGCTCGAGCGGCACGGCGGACATCGGCAGCACCCGGCCGTGCGCGCCCAGGAGCTTGCCGACCAGGTCCAGGGCCTGTACGTGGTCGCCGAGCTGCTCCCACAGGGCGACGATCAGCAGATTGCCGACCGCGTGCTCGTGCAGGTCGCCCTTGGACTGAAAGCGGTGCTGGATGACCTGGGCCCACGTCTGGCCCCAGTCGTCGTCACCGCACAGCGCGGCGAGCGCCTTGCGCAGGTCGCCGGGCGGCAGGACGCCCAGCTCCTCGCGGAGCCGGCCGCTGGATCCGCCGTCGTCGGCGACGGTGACCACGGCGGTCAGGTCGCCGGTGATCCGCCGCAGCGCGGTGAGCGAGGCGGACAGGCCCATGCCGCCACCGAGGGCGACGACCTTGGGCTGTGCGCCGCGCTTGCGGCCGGACAGCGGGGTGCCTCTGCGCAGTCTGCGCAGACGCATGTTGCGACTGGTCACTCGCGCCCCATGTCCCGGTGTACGAGCACGGTCTCGATGCCCTCGGCGGCGAGCCGGGCGGACAGCTTCTCCGACATGGCCACGGAGCGGTGCTTGCCGCCCGTGCAGCCGACGGCGATGGTCACGTACCGCTTGCCCTCGCGGCGGTAGCCCGCGGCGACGAGCTGGAGCAGCTCCGTGTACTGGTTGAGGAACTCCTTGGCGCCCGGCTGGTCGAAGACGTACGCGGACACCTCCTCGTTGAGCCCGGTGAAGGGGCGCAGTTCGGGGACCCAGTGCGGATTGGGCAGGAAGCGGCAGTCCACCACCAGGTCGGCGTCGACGGGCAGCCCGTACTTGAAGCCGAAGGACATCACGGTGGCGCGGAGCTCCGGCTCCTCGTCGCCCGCGAACTGGGCGTCCATCTTGGCGCGCAGTTCGTGCACGTTGAGGCTGGAGGTGTCGATCACCAGGTCGGCGTCGCCGCGCAGCTCCCGCAGCAGGTCGCGCTCGGCGGCGATCCCGTCGACGATGCGGCCGTCGCCCTGGAGGGGGTGCGGCCGGCGGACCGACTCGAAGCGGCGGACCAGGGCGTCGTCGGAGGACTCCAGGAAGACGATCCGGCGGGTGACGCCCTTGGCCTCCAGGTCGGCGAGGGACTCCCGCAGGTTGTCGAAGAAGCGGCGGCCCCGGACATCGACGACGACCGCGATCCGCGCCACGTTGCCCTGCGAGCGGGCGCCGAGCTCCACCATGGTGGGGATCAGCGCGGGCGGCAGGTTGTCGACGACGAACCAGCCGAGGTCCTCCAGACACTTGGCCGCCGTACTGCGGCCGGCGCCCGACATTCCGGAGATGATCACCAGCTCCGGGATGGCCACCGTGCTGTCGCCCGTCTCGATCGAGGTGCCCGTACTCACGTCTGCTGCTCCGTCTGCTCGGTCTGTGCGGTCGTGCCCGTGTTCATTCTCGTTCCCGGTCATGTCGTGCTGCCCCCGTCGTCCTCTTCAATGATCTCTCCTGTGGCCGTGTTCACGGCGGGCGTGGCCGGGGCGGCCGCGGCGAGGGCGACAGCCACTGATTCCGCCGTCCTGCGGCCTATCCCCGGAACCTCGCAGATCTCGTCGATTGTCGCCTGCCTCAGCTTCTTCACGGAGCCGAAATGCTTGATCAGGGCCTGCTTCCGGGTCTCTCCCAGACCCGCGACCGCGTCCAGGGGGCTGGAGCGGATGCGCTTGGCCCGTTTGGCGCGCTGGTAGGTGATGGCGAAGCGGTGTGCCTCGTCGCGGACGCGCTGGAGGAGGTAGAGGCCCTCGCTGGAGCGGGGCAGGACCACCGGGTCGTCGTCGTCGGGCAGCCAGACCTCTTCGAGGCGCTTGGCCAGGCCGCAGACCGCGATGTCGTCGATCCCCAGCTCGTCCAGGGCGCGCTTGGCCGCGGCGACCTGGGGCTGTCCGCCGTCGACCACCAGGAGCTGCGGCGGGTAGGCGAACCGCTTGGGCCGGCCGTCGTCCTCACGGGGCTCGGCGGGTTCCGCGGGTTCGCCTGCCGCGGGACCGGCCGGTACGGGGCCGGTGGGGGCCGGGCCGATGGGGGCCGGGCCGATGGGGGCCGGGCCGATGGGGGCCGGGCCGTCGGTGGCGGA